>JAEYYQ010000497.1 GCA_023428365.1 Pseudomonadota bacterium
GCACAATTTCTTCCTTCCATAGGAGCAACTTACGCTTGAAGTAAGCGCGCTGCCGCTCATTCATGAAAGGCTCATCGTCGGAGGGCCGGTAATCCTCCGGCAATAGCAGGCCAGTGATCGTCGCCTCAGCCTTTGTGGCTTTCGGCCGAACCTTGGCATCCGACTTGCGGTCCCGTGTCGTGCTCATCATGGTCCTACAAATGAGGGCTCGAGCGCAGTGACGGTCGACTCGTGCACGGTGGCATGAACTTTGCCCCGCTTTTAGCTCGGGAACCTAGCAAGTCAAGATTTTACCATGCTCAAACCGTGTGTTGGCAAACGCCGCCTGCGACACAGCCCGCAATCTCGCCCTTTCCGGTGGGCGCGACCATAAATTGCGGCATCACTTTATACACGTTTACGTTGTATTTATATCTCCCATGTATCTTTCGAGTTGCTCGGGCGTGAGGCACCGACTGGAACTTGGTCGCA
Source organism: Pseudomonadota bacterium (assembly GCA_023428365.1). Classification (GTDB taxonomy): domain Bacteria; phylum Pseudomonadota; class Alphaproteobacteria; order Rhizobiales; family Hyphomicrobiaceae; genus ZC4RG25. Next base: position 472 of record JAEYYQ010000497.1, read on the forward strand.
ACAAGTTTTCGGTCGAGACGCTCGGGCAACCCTCTCCCCACTGTGGCTCCCGGCATTCTCGCTGTCGGCGGGTCCGCAGGCGGCGGCCGAACCAGGCCGCCAAAGCCGGTCTGAGCGCCGGCGGAACGCCACCTCCATCGCAGTTGGGGGTGGCGTTTTCCATTCTGGATGGCAGCCACGAGTATCGTGACCTTGCTGGCGCGTTGACACCCCTCTAAGCTCCGGCGCCTGCCAGCGCAGAGGGGAAACCGGCCACGTGACGACCCGATTCAATGGAACCGACAGCTACATCGCGACGGAAGACTTGACCATCGCCGTCAACGCCGCCGTCACGCTGCAACGACCACTGCTCGTCAAAGGCGAACCCGGGACCGGCAAGACGATGTTGGCGCTCGAAGTGGCCCGATCCCTTGGCGTCCCTATTCTCGAATGGCACATCAAATCGACCACGAAGGCGCAGCAGGGCCTCTACGAATACGACGCCGTCAGCCGCCTGCGCGACAGCCAGCTCGGCGACGCGCGCGTCAAGGACATCGCCAACTACATTCGCCGCGGCAAGCTATGGGAGGCGTTCACCGCTCAGGAGCGCCCCGTGCTGCTGATCGATGAGATCGACAAAGCCGACATCGAGTTCCCGAACGATCTGCTGCAGGAACTCGACCGCATGGAGTTCTACGTCTACGAGACGGGGGAGACGATCAAGGCGCGCAACCGTCCGATCGTGATCATCACCTCCAATAACGAGAAGGAACTGCCGGACGCTTTTCTGCGCCGCTGCTTCTTTCACTACATCAAGTTTCCCGATGCGGAGACGATGCGCCAGATCGTCGACGTGCATTTCCCCGGAATCAAATCTCGTTTGGTCTCGGAAGCCCTGCAGATTTTCTACGACATCCGCGAAGTGCCCGGCCTGAAGAAGAAGCCTTCGACGTCGGAGCTGCTCGACTGGATCAAGTTGCTGCTGAACGAAGACATCTCGCCTGAGACGCTGCGCGAGAATGATCCGCGCAAGCTCATTCCTCCACTCGCGGGCGCACTGATCAAGAATGAGCAGGACGTGCACTTGTTCGAGCGGCTCGCCTTCATGAGTCGACGCAAGGACACACGCGGCTGATCGCGTTCTCGTCGCTTTCCGGAAAGATCTCCGCCGACCTCGTTTTGTCGCAATCTCGCCGCATCGGAAAGCGCATCAATCTTCGGGGCAACCATCCAGCGCGAGCGTCTTTTCGGGAGGGTGACAGTGTGTGCAAAGTCGGTGGTCCAGCAAATGGCTGACAACAACGCGATTTCATCCTTGCCGGAAGCGAGTTCGCACGGCGGCACGGTGGCGACGATCGTTTCCCTGTGCGCGTTCGTGTTCTCGGGCTTCAGCCTTTATGAAAGCACCCTGAAGCAGCCTCAGCTTGAAACGTTCGTGCCGCCGGTCATCCATTACGGACGTGATGGCGGCGGCAGCACGGAAGTGTTTGCCGTGCCGATCACCATCACCAACGAAGGTGCGCGTACGGCAACCGTTCTGTCGATGGAACTCGACGTCACCGACAGCGCCGGCACAACCAAGCGATATTACAGCGCCTATCTCGGCGAGCATCCGCGCGACTCCAGCGTTGTGAATCGTGCGTTTGCGCCAGCAACCGTCGTCGGACGCGAAGTGTTCAGCGAAACCGTGCGCTTCTATCCGATGGGAAATCCGCTGCCGGCGCTGGTGTCGGATAGCGGGGCATACAAATTCAAACTGACGCTGAGAACCGCGCGGCCGAGTGATCCGGACCTGCTCGATCAGTATCTGCGCAAAGAGCCTCAGCCGGTCAGCTTCGAACTGACGCTGCCGTGGTTTTCGGAACAGCAGCTCAACTTCCGGCGCGCGACGATCGCCATGCACCAGAAGGACTGGCAACCGACCATGGGCGGCGGCGCGAACTAAACGAGGGCCCGGAGACCTATTCCGGGCTCAGCACCTGTCGCTCGATCGGGCTCGACGACGTCTGCAGTTCCTGAGCGTTATCCGCGCGCCTGGCGGCCGAGAACTGATCATATTTCGCGATCACGCGACGCGCTTCATCCGCCACGGCATCGGCAATCGCAGCCTGCCCCTCGGCGGTCGGATGGAAGGCGCCTGAGTACGTCGACGCCAGCACGAGCTGGAACCATGCCAACGTCTTGACCTGCAGCACGCGCTCCAGCAGCGAGGCGGCAACGTGGAAGTTACCCGTCATGAACGCATCGTTCGGCGTCCGGAACCAGCGCTGGCGCGAACTGTAGGGTTTGTAGTCGGCAGGATTATAAGGCTGCCATATACCGCCAACCTTACGCGGCAAGCGCAAATCGTCAGCGGTCGAAAAGGCCGAATCCGTCCAGCCCGCACAAATGCCCCGTCCCAGGAAGGCGCGGCGATGCCTGTCAACAAAGCTCCAGCCGTTCTCTCTCGCTGACTCGGCCATAATCTTGTTCAACCGCGCCGCCAGGTCGCTGCTCTCGCGCGTCTTTTCTGCGCTCAGCCGGAAATCGCGCAGCACGTCCATACCAGCACGGCCATCCGGACACACGGCGCTGCCGTCTTCCAGCAGGGCAAGACCGGGGTAAGCCGTCAGAACGATGCGATCGCTCTCGTTCCAAGGAATGTGCAAAATGTTGCGAATTGCCCGATTGAGCGACTTGTATCGCGCTTCCAGCAGATCGAGGCGCTGTGCGCCCGTTGCTATTCCATCGATCTGCCCCAACCAACCGCCAAGCCTTTTCAGCGATGACTTGTCGGCCAGAACGGCATCGGCGACCAATCGAGAGAAGCCAACGTCGTTTCCGCCAATGGATAGCATTAGCAGATCGATTTTGCGTGAATGTTCCGGCTCGCACTTGCGCAGCATGAGGCCCTTCAACTCCGGGATCTGACCGCGCAGATGATAGGCCTCGGGAAGTTCGCGGGCCGTAGCCTTACGACGGCCGCACTGGGCTTCCGCGAGTGCCGAGATCTGAGACCATTCCGGCGGATTGGGCACCCACTCGTTGCCCTTGTAACGCAGGAACAATCCGGTCGTGACTTCCGCGCCCGAGCAGGCAACGCCGACGAAGGTCACGGCGCGATGCGGGTCTTCCAACGAAATCTGCAGAGCCGCGCGCAGCTGATGAGAATACAGCGAACGATGGCAGGCCTGATCCAGCCACTGCGCATTCTCCCGGATGAAACTCGCGTCGCCCACCTGCGACCAGCTTCCAACGCGAGCCGGATACCCCTCCAGGTCACCGCCGTAGCTCGCGCTCCGCTCGCGTGAGAACCGCACCGGCAGATCCGGATTGCCCTCACCCGAGGCGAAGCTGTCTCCCATGCCGACAATGAAGAGATCGCTGACTTGCGCGTCGGTGACGGCGACTTCCCGGCCGCCGATTTCGACCGTCACACGTGCACCGGTCGGATACGGAATATCGAGCTTGACCGGTTCATTGCAGGAGCGGGTGATTGCCTGTCCGCGCCCCGCATCCTTGCCCTTTGGCGCGGTGAGCCAGGTGCAATCCACTGCCCCGATATCGGCAGGCACACCTGCGAGCTGCACGATGACGGCATGCGAAGTCGGATTCACATAATCGCGGCCACCGGGGCAAATGTGGCGGTTTGAATCCGCCTGCCAGCAGGTACGACCGAGCACGATGGATCCCCATCCATCGGCATGACGTGCCGACAGCAAGCGCTCTGCCGACAGGATCGGCGAGCGATGTTCATCGTCGCTCAACGTTTCAAAAACAGCGCGGTGAACTTGCGTGTCAGACGGATCGGCAAAGAAGCGAAATGGGTTTTCCACGCGCCACGCGATCCGCGGCTGCGGTTCAAGTTGAGCCCTCGCGGCATCTGCGCCAATCCCGGCAGTGGCCAGAACGGCCAGAAGTCCTGCCAACCTGCGCTTCATCGGATTCAGCAGCATCCCACCCCCGTTCGGCTGGCATCAGCCAGATCAGAAGCGTCTTGACCGATACGCACGCCACAGACACCAGACCCGGCGCATCGGCGTGATGTCGATCGGCTCCCTGAGCAGATCGCGCCCCGGCTTTTCAAGAGCCTGCAAATAGGGCTCCACCACGGCGAGCGGCAGAAGTGCGACATGCTGCGCACCTGTTAAGTCACGACTAAGGCGGTGAGCGGCAATCATATTTTCGCGATCTTCGGCGGCCAGACCGCTGACAACGGGCTGCAACTGTTCAGGCGACAACCCAGCCTTGTAGTCGTCCAGAGACAATCCGGCATCCTGCAATCGGCTGACAGGGATCAGGGTCCGCCCCTGCGCCCATAGCACCGGCATCTCGACCAGCAACCTCGCCAACCCATAGGCTCGGCCGGCGGCCAGCGCAGAGGCACGCGCTGTCGCGTCGTGGCGCCCGAGAACCATCAGCGCAAGTTCGAACAAGGCGCCTTCGGTCTTTGCAAGCTGCGTCATCAGCATGTGATCGTCGTCAATCGGCCCATCGTCGAGACCGAAGGCTTGTGCATCGATAAAACCGATCAGGAGATTTTGCGGCAGACCATGCCGATCGATGGCCGCGCGCAGAGCATCGGCGATCGGATGGCCGCTTGGCGGACTATCGCTCGACGCCAGGATGGCATCGCGCCACCACTGCAAGCGGATCTCACCCATCATCGGTTCGTGGACGTAAGCTGGAATCCGGGCGATTTCACCTGCAAAGGCGGCAAGAGCCATCAGATCGGCGCGAACCGCGCGCGGCCCCAGCAGAGCAGCGAGATAACGGTCCCGCTCCCAGGCCCGGGCGGTAATACGGACCATGTCCCGTTCCGGCTCGGTATCCTGGCGCGTATCGGTGTCGGTCACGTCAATAGAGGTGCGCAGCGGCGACCATCAGGAATGTCACCGGGATGGACAACGCGAGATTGAGGCGCGCAAACGTCTTGATCTGCTGACGGGCCCGATCTTTCGCGGCAGCATCACCGGGCACCTCGCCCAGGACGATCCGCAGGTTCGGCCAGATGACGAAATGGACAAAGGCCCACATCGCAAGCCCACCGAGAACGCCGAGCCATACCAGCAACGTCCGCGAGGCCGGAATGTAGACCTCGGTCGGGAACACCAGCGAACCAAGCAGGTAGCCGCTGGTGAACAGCAACAGTACGCCGCTGACGAGCGTAAGATGAGAGGCATGGCGGAAGGAATGTGCCACGCGCGGAACGACGAGCGTCATCAGCGTGCGGCGTCCCGCGTCGTCTGCCGATTGCAGGGCAGACAGTTGGATGAAGTTCACAAACCAGATCAGTCCGACCCACAGAATGCCGGCGAAGACGTGCACCCAGCGCAGCAGGAACGATACGAATCCCAGTCCGTCCGCGCCTTCGATCGCCAGCCAGAGGACAACAATCAGCGCCGTTGCTCCGGCGCCGGCGAGCAGCGCACGGGCGGGCGTTTCCGTGATGGCCTTCATGGCGAGCGCCTCCCTCTCAATCGACCGCAATGAGCGCTGCCGCAACCGGACGGCGCTCAGCCAGCAGAACGTTGTATGTGCGGCAGGCCGCACCAGTATCCATCGGCTCCAGACCGAGCCCGGCCATTTCGAAGCTATTGCGGAGGGCGCGGGACGGAAACACCTGGGTGCGTCCGGTTCCGAGCAACAGAAACAGGATTCTGTCCTTGTCGGCCATCATCCGATCGAACGACCTCAGATCGAGGCCATCCGTAGAGGTCACGTCCCAAGCGTAGATCCCGCTAGGCAGGCACAGGATCGAGCCCCTATGGCTCATGTCTGCAAAGCGGAAGCCCCCATTGCCATAGGCATCGATGGGGGCCTGATAGGGATAGCGCGCGGAACCATCGGGCATCACAGCCTCCCGGCGCGGCCTCGTTGCATCGCCGGTCAGGCGCGGCTCGCGACTGCCGAACCCTTCTTTTCCACGCCGGACCAATCCCGCTTCACGCCCAGATAGCCCAGCAGCGGCGCGGCAATGAAAATCGATGAGTACGTACCGATCAGAATGCCGAGCAGCATGGCCAGCGAGAAGTAGCGGATGACTTCACCACCGAGAAGGAACAGCGCAACCAGAACCGCCAGCGTCGTCACGCCCGTCAGGATGGTTCGCGACAGCGTCTCGTTGATCGACAGGTTGAGCAATTCGGTGAGATCCATGCGCTTGAACTTGCGCAGGTTTTCTCGGATGCGGTCAGACACGACGACCGTATCGTTGACCGAATAGCCGAGAATAGTCAGCAATGCTGCCACGATCGACAGATCGAAGGTGAACTGGAACAGCGCAAAGATACCGACAACGACGATCACATCGTGAAACAGCGACAGAATGGTGCCGACGGCAAACT
>JAEYYQ010000258.1 GCA_023428365.1 Pseudomonadota bacterium
ACCGCGGGAACAGCCAGACCCGGCGTCCAAGGCCTAGGGTCGGAAAAACAAGACAGATCATGAGGCCTTGAGCGCCAATGTCCACCGCAGTTCAGCCCAGCCGCGCGCCAGGTTCCCTGCCAATCGATGTATTCGTCGATTTTGACGGCACGATTGCCCCTGATGACGCTACGGATTCTTTGCTGGCCAAATTCGCTGACCCGTTCTGGCTGGAAATCGAAGCGGAATGGCAGTCGGGCAAGATCACATCGGCCGAGGCCATGGATCGCCAGATCCGCCTCATTCGCGCGACACCCGAGCAGATCGACGAATTCATTGCCGGTATCGGCGTCGACCCTGCCTTTCCGGAATTCGTGGATCTCTGCCAGTCGCATGGAGCCCGCGTCACGGTCGTCTCCGACGGCATGGACCTGCTGGTCGGCTCCGTATTGAAGGCCGCCGGTCTCGATCTGCCGTATCGCGCCAACAAGCTCGAATGGCAGGGTGGCGACCGCTGGGTGCTGCGTTTCCCCTATCGCAAGTCGGACTGCCGGATGCGTATGGGTAACTGCAAGTGCTCGCACGGCACGTTCACAAGCATCGGAATGAATGTGATGGTCGGCGACGGCCGTTCCGATTTCTGCATCGCCGAACGCTGCGATCTCATTCTCGCCAAGAGCAATCTCATCAAGCATTGCGTTCAGAACGATATCGACCACGTGCCGATTACCGGATTTGCCGAGGCGAACGTGGCGATGCGTGACTGGCTGAAGCGTAGCCCCGGCCAACAACGGCGCGTGACCTCCGTCGGGCAAGCAACGATGCGGCAAAGCGCCTGATCAGTCTTCAGCGGCGCGGCATTCCTGGCGGCCGGGCGAGACGGGTTTGCGCGGCCAACCGAATGGGCGCGTTGGTCGCGCCAAATCCTTTGTAGCCACGCCGCTCGACGATTTCGAAGAAGAACCGTTCCTCGAAACTCGGCGAGTAAATCTGCAGATATTCGGCGCTGCCCTCACGGTCGTACAGGATATTTGCGGCGCGCAGCCGCTCTAATTCCGCGGCCGATAAATCCCAACGCGCCTCCAGGTCGTCATAATAATTATCCGGGATTGGCAACAGCTCGACGCCATTGGCCTTCAATTGCGCCGCCGTTGCGAAGATGTCGTTTGTGGTGAAGGCGATATGCTGAACGCCCGAGCCGAAAAACTCCGACACAAACCGCGAAGACAGCGTCCGGCTCGACTGCGACGCATTGAGCACGATGCGCAGACTGCCATCTTCCGTCTGCACGACCTGGCTGCGGACGACCCCACCCGGATCGATCACGTCCTGCTCACCCGTTTTGGAGACGTCCAGCAACGAGGTATAAAACAGCAGCCAGGACAGCATTTCCTCGTATTGCATCGACTGCGAAATGTGATCGACCGCGACCAGTCCCGCATCGCGGCGCGCACCACCATCGTCGACAGCATCGAACTCGATATCCCAGACGTGCCCTAACTCGCTGGTCGCATCGGTGAAATAAATGAGGCTTCCACCCAGGCCGCGTACTGCTGGAATTTCCAATTCACCAGGACCAACCGCCTGCCGGAACGGCTGATCCAGAAGCTTCTGCGCGCGATCGAGCGTTTTCGATGCGTCGTCGACTTTCAGGCCAATGGCGCAAACGGATGTGCCATGAGTGATGTTGAAGGAATGCGCGAACCCCTCCTTCTCGGTATTCACCACGAGATTGATGTCACCCTGGCGCCAACGGACGACCGATTTCGACTTGTGCTCCCCTGCCCTGTCAAACCCGAGACCGCTGAGAACTTTCTCGAACATCGGCGCCTGGATCTCATCGACCGCAAATTCGATGAACTCAACGCCGCGACATGGCGAACGCGGCGGCAGGTCGGGAAGACCGCGAACGGCGACGCCAGTGCGTTGCCGCAGTTGGTCGAGCATGTAGATCAACGAGCGCTGCCCGTCGGTCGCCACCATCCGCGCTGATCCCGCCCGGAACTGGTCGTTGAAAATCTCCAGCGAGATGAGCCCATCGAAGCCCGTGGCTTGTAGCGCCTCCATGAACGGCATCAACGGCAAGTCGCCCTGCCCTGGCAGACAGCGGAAATGGCGGCTCCACGAAAGATAATCCATCTCCAGACGCGGCGCGTCGGCCACCTGCACCAGAAAAATCCGGTCACGCGGAATGGCACGGATCGACTTCAAATCGATATTGCGGACAAGCGTATGGAAGCTGTCGAGAACCAGCCCGATCGCAGGATGATCGGCGCGGCGCACGACCTCCCACGCGTCGCGGTGATCATTGATATGCCGACCCCACGCCAACGCCTCGAAGCCGACACGCAGACCGCGCTTGGCCGCGCGCTCTCCCAGCTCATGCAGATCGGCCGCGGCCCGGTCGATACCGCCGAGCGAGTCCGGTGAGATATTGCTACACACGAGTAGCAAGTCACAACCGAGCTGCTGCATGAGGTCGAACTTGCGTTCCGCGCGAGCAAACACCCGCGAACGCTGCGGTTCGGGCATGCCCTCGAAATCACGGAACGGCTGGAACGTGACGGTCTTCAGGCCCAGGCCCTCGACCATCTTGCGAACGTCGGCGGTCGTACCGCTGAAGGACAGCAGGTCGTTCTCGAAGATCTCGACGCCCTTGAACCCTGCGGCCGCGATGGCCTCGAGTTTCTCATTGAGAGCGCCACTCAAGCAAACAGTCGCGATTGCGGTCTGCATGAAGCCTCCTCACCAGAACTCCAGTTTCTGCCAAGTCGCGCCCAGAGAAAAGGGGGCAGAAGCAGCTTGACGCGTTATCGCCGCCTCAAACCTTGCTGAGCGGTTCCTAACAGCCGGACAAAATACCGGAGGTGAGGCTTCCTGGTCCTAGCGGTCGATTTGGCAGGATGCTGTAGTTCGGCCAGCTTGAGGCTCACGGAGATTTCCCGGCATGACCCGCACACTGGTTGCCCTCGCACTCGCGTTGTCTACGGCACTGGCGCCCACAGCGCTGATGGCGCAGAGCGCACCGGCAAAAGCACCAGCCCCGAAAGCCTCCAACGTGGTCAAGGCGGGCAAGGACGAAAAGGTCTGCAGCTACCGCTTCTCGACCGGCGAACTCAGAAAGTGGGTGTGTAAGAAAGAGCTGCCCTGCTGCGCGTGGGATGCTATTTCCTACGTGAAGTGCGGCTCGACCTTCACGGGATGCCTGTAACGGCATTTTCGGCAGCGGCGGCTTGGGGACTCTAAACGGCGGATCGCCGGAAGACCCATCCCACCGCGTCGGGGAGGGAGGTGTGTGGCGGTGCGGCAGCACAGGCCTTCCGGCGAAACGTGCGCTC
>JAEYYQ010000259.1 GCA_023428365.1 Pseudomonadota bacterium
GGCGCCTCACCGGCCCGCATTTGTCGAATTATGCCGCTGACCGCCGCTGCTCTTGGCGCCAGTCCCACGACCCTCTTTCCCGATTTTCCCGAAGTCCGGGATCTTGTGGCGCGGTGCGGATCTGCGATCGCCCTCAACAGCGAGAGTGACTTCGAGATCGCAACCGTCAGTGCTGCCGTTTATGGCTGGGCCCAGGATTTGATTGCACGCAGCAGCCGTTGGGCCGAGGGACGTGGCTTGTCCGAGGAGGCTGCGCGGCAGCTTTCGGCCCTGACGTTCGTCGCGGCCGGCCGTCTGATCGCCGAACGGACTGAATCCATGGAGGATCTGCTGCGCAGCGTCGCCACCCCCGGCGGCATAACGGAATGTGGGCTGACGGTCCTCGATGAACACGGCGTACCGATGGCCTGGGAGAAGGCTTGTGCCGCGGTGCTGCGGAAGTTGACGGGTAGCGGCACTTGAGCCTCTGCCCAACAGCGCGGAGAGGTGACGTGTCATCGCCTCCTTCCGCCATCAAAGAGGTTTGTGCGCGCAACGAGCAGGGTGCCGCGCAAAGCTCCAGAAGGAATCGCTTTCGTCGTACCGCGAAAACGGGTTGCGACCGTTCGCATCCGCACTGCAGCAGCTTGCTTCCCGTCTCGGCTTGGGCGATTATCGATTGCAGATCATAGAGTTGAGCCGGGTTCCGGGAGCAGAGTTAGGTGAAAGACGACGGCTCGCATTTCCTGGATGGCGGAGGCGAGATGGCCGTCGCTATTCGCGATTTCGACTGGTCCTCAACGTCCTTAGGCCCTATCGCAAGCTGGCCGTCGATCTTAAAGACGTCAATCAGCTTGGCCCTCAGTTCAAAGTTTCCGAAGTGTATCGTCTGGGGATCTGAGTTGATCTCAATTCCCAATGACGCCTTTCTCCCCCTTCTGGGCGATAAACCTTCAGCGCTCGGCCGGTCGTTCAAGGATGTGTGGGAAGAAGCCTGGGATGCAATCGGGCCGATCATGAATCGCACATTTGCGGGTGAGGCGATCTTCATCGAGGATTTTCCCTTGATGATTCACCGGCACGGTTATCCGGAACGGGCTTGTTTCACGTTTTGCTATAGTCCGATCCGGGACGATCAAGGTCGTGTCAGGGGTATTCTCGATACCGTCATCGAGACGACGAGCAAGGTGGACGCTGAGCGGCGGTTCAGATTGCTCAATCGCGAACTGATTCATCGTAGCAAGAACATGTTGACCGTCGTCTCGGCCATTGTCAGCCAGACAATGCGCGGTCCTCAATCAAAAGAGGAATGCGGCAAGATTCTACTTCAGCGCATCAACGCGCTGGGCGAAGTGCAATCCCTCTTAGCCGGACCAACTCCAGACAGTGCCGAAATCCGTGCTGTGATCGAAGCAGCGCTCAAGCCGTTCCGCGGCGAGCATGCACGCTTCGTTCTGGATGGTCCGAACCTGTCACTTTATTCTAAAAAGGCGCAATCGCTGGTTCTGGCGATCAACGAATTGGCCACCAACGCCATCAAGTACGGGGCATTGAGTTCGAGGACAGGCTCCGTCAGCATCACCTGGAAAGGCGGGCGTATTTCATCCAATGATCCATTCAGTCTGTCGTGGGTCGAGTTCGGTGGGCCGCCAGTCGAGCCGCCGCCGCGGAAGGGGTTTGGTACCCTCATCATAGAAGAAGCGGTCGCGCGCGAATTCGACGGTTCAGCCGAAACCCAGTATCTGCATGACGGGCTCCGCTATGAACTGCGAACCACAATGGCACGTCTCGAGGACAACGAGGCCGACGCCGAGTGATACGTCGGCCCAAGTCATCTCAACGCCGGGTGAAGGGGCAGCGCCAGTCACGAAACCAGCGGTCATGGCGGTCCGTTGTGGTTCGCGTGCTTGGAGCCGGCTTGACGTAGCGGACCCTGGTAACGTCTCGGTACTGCGTCGAGTTCGTGACTTTGTAGACGGTTTTATAGCGATAGGTCGTCGTGACGGTCGGGCCGCAGTTGGTGCATGCGCTCTGGGCAGAGGCCGAAGCGATCGGTGCGCCGACGGCAACCGCGCCGGCGAGTACGACGAGGCCTCGTGCGAATAGTCTCATAATCATCATCTCCGTACGTTCGAATTGCTCAATTCAAACGTCGTCGGAGCGTCAGGGTTTCGCTTGGTGGGTAGCTTGATCGGAAAAGGTGGCGCCCAATCGTTTCCTTGCTGATGATTGGGTTAACAGCCAGCTCGGCATTAAACATATCGACGTCGATGATGCGAACTCGCGCAGCTCATCTGCCCGTCTCAGAAGTCTGACGCAATGCCACCCTTCTCCCAGTCGCCGAAGCGGACCGGATCGGGGCCGTCGCGCCCGCCGATCTCCTTCGGGCGTGTTTCATCAGACATCTTGCGACGACGTTCCTCAGCTTCCTTCAGGGCACGCTGGGCAGCGGGCGTAAGAGGACGCTGGACCAGTGGAGAATGATCCGGGAAGTTGCTCTGTTCTTTCTCTGTCATCGGGCGCAGCCAGTTCCTTTGCAGCCTCTTGCACAGTGTGCCTTCCCTATACCATTTACGTGATCTGCGGCGACCGCGGCTGCAGTGCAAGGCAGCCATGTCAAAACGGGTGATGAGCCGGTGCGGCATGGGTTTGGGAGAGGGTGAATGACAAGTAATTACGTGAAAACCGGCGTTCTACTTGCCGCGCTGACGGCTATCCTGGTCTCTTTGGGAGGGTTGATTGGCGGGCAGGCCGGGCTCGTCATTGCTTTCGTCATGGCCTTGGGCATGAACGTCTTCAGCTTGTGGAACTCGGATCGCATGGTGCTGCGCATGCACAATGCGCACGAGGTCGACGAGCAGACGGCGCCTGAATACTACAGGATGGTGAGGGAACTGTCGCAACGCGCGGGCCTGCCGATGCCGCGCGTCTATATCATGGACACCGAACAGCCGAATGCATTTGCGACTGGACGCAGCCCATCGCGCGCTGCCGTGTGCGCGACGACCGGCTTGCTCAATATGCTCGATCGCGAGGAGGTTGCCGGTGTCATCGCGCACGAGCTGGCTCACATTTCCAACCGCGACACGCTGATCATGACGGTGGCTGCCACCATCGCCGGTGCGATCACGATGTTCGCGAATATGATGCAATTCAGCATGCTGTTCGGCGGCCGCCGGGAAGGTGGCGGCATCCTGGGCATGATCGGCGCACTGGCCGCGATCATTCTGGCGCCGCTGGCTGCCATGCTGGTACAGATGGCGATCAGCCGCTCTCGGGAGTATCAGGCCGATCGCCTGGGTGCGGAGATCTGCGGTCAGCCGATGTGGCTGGCGTCAGCCCTGCAGAAGATCGAGCACTATGCGCATCGGATCATGAACACATCAGCGGAACGGTCTCCGACTACGGCGCATCTGTTCATTATCAATCCATTGTCCGGCCAGGGCATGGACAATCTGTTCTCGACCCACCCCAACACCGCTAATCGGGTCGCGGAGCTACAGAAGCTCGCGGGCGAATGGGGTACACCGGGTACCATCCAGACCCAAAGCAGCGGCGGTATGCGCGGGCCCTGGGGCTGAACGGGCATGAGAAAGCCAGCTGCGCCGATGGCCAGATCGAAGGTGGCCAACAAGTTCAAAGCGTCTAGATCCTCAGCGGCAAAGCCTGGGAAACCTCCGCCACGTCCACTCCCTGCCGGACTTCAGGCGCGCGAGATGGCGTGTCATGTGGTGGCGGCTGTCCTCCATAAAGGACGTACGCTCGACGAGGCCCTGGCCGCCGCGATGGATCGCGCCGAGGCGCAGGAACTGTCGGCCAAGGACAAGGCGTTTGCCCGGTCCATCTGCACGACTGTTTTGCGGCGGCATGGGCAACTCGAAGCCATTGTCGGCGCGTTCATCGAACGGCCGCTGCCCGAGGAGCGCGGCAACCTCACGCCGATCCTGCTTTCGGCAGCAGCGCAGCTCGTGTTTCTGGATGTTCCTCCGCATGCGGTGATCAATCTGGCGGTGGAGCAGGTGCGGCGCGATCACCGGGCGCGGCGGTTCGACAAACTGAGCAACGCCGTGCTGCGACGTGTGTCCGAGCGCGGCGCTGAGATCGCAAGCACGCAGGACGCCGAGCGCCTCAATACTCCGCAATGGCTGTGGGAGCGATGGGCGACGACGTACGGCGAGACGACGGCACGTGACATCGCGACGGCATCGCTGAAGGAGGCGGCGCTCGATATCTCCGTGAAAGGGGATGTCGCGCACTGGGCGGAGCATCTCGGAGGCATACTCCTTCCAACCGGCTCGATCCGTCTGGCGGCAGGCGGCCGGATCGAGGATCTGCCTGGGTTCGCTGATGGCGCGTGGTGGGTGCAGGATGCCGCCGCCGCGCTGCCCGC
>JAEYYQ010000540.1 GCA_023428365.1 Pseudomonadota bacterium
TCCTGCGGGCGCGGCCAGAAGTCGGCGCGATCGTCCATACTCATTCCGTGTACGCAACGACGCTCGCGATGGCGCGTCGGAGCATCCCTGCGTGCCACTACATGATCGCCGCATTTGGAGGAAACGACATCCGCTGCGCCGCATATGCGCGGTTCGGAACGCCGGAACTGTCGCGGCTCGCGGTCGAAGCGCTGGACGGCCGAAATGGCTGCCTTTTGGCCAATCACGGCATGATCGCCATCGGCCCGGACCTCGATAAAGCCATGTGGCTGGCCGTCGAGCTGGAGACGCTCGCGAAGCAATATTACCTGTCGCTGGCGATCGGCGGCCCGGTGCTGCTGACAGATGCGGAGATGGCCGAGGCGCACGCAGGCTTCGCGACGTATGGCAGGGCTGGTCCGCCGAAGTCTGCGGGGACTTAAGACGTCTGCGCGTATCTGACCAACGTATCGGCGAGTTCGGTTGCACCGTGCTCGGCACGCCGATGCCGGAAACGATCCGGGGCATTGCGCACGCCGCTCTGGTACGTCCGGGAAATGGCCGGGAACTCACCACGTTCCAGCGCCGCGAGTGTCGGCGCATGAACAATCTGCAGGCTGTCAAATCCGCAACGCAGCATCAACGGCACTTGATCCAGCAGCACGTCCCCGGTTGCTCGGATCTCGCCTTTATAGCTGTGCTCACGCAGACGTCGTGCCGTCGAGTAGGCACGGCCGTCCGTGAACTTTGGGAACGCCAAGGCGATCAACCCGAGACGATCGACGTCGTCGGTTTCAAAGTCCAGCGTCTCGCTCGGCTGCACGATGATGCCGATCGGAACGCCGGACCCGGCGAGCGCCATTTGCTCCTCGCGCCAGCGCTTGAGCGACACGATCGCGCGTCCCTCGATGGGCAGCACTGCATCGTCATCAACGATCTGCCAATCGTCATTCGTGAAACCACTCTGCGTCCAGATGCGTGGCGCAGTTGCGGGCGGACGAAGCGGCGACAGCAGTGGTTTGGGCTCAGACATTCGCGGTCTCCACGCCATCAGGTTTCGTGCGACGCGCCGCGTCGGGGCCGTAGAGCGCGTCGCGGAACGGGACTTTGCCCAGGCGTCTATAGGCCTGCACGAACGTCTCGCCCGGCTCCCGGCGCAACTTCAGATAGGTATCGACGATCGTCTCGACGGCGTCGGGAACATCCTCCGCGGTGAAACTCGGCCCGAGGATATCGCCGATCTCCGCATCATCCTTGGGACTGCCACCCAGCGTAATCTGATAATGCTCCGTACCCTTCTTATCGACGCCCAGAATGCCGATGTTGCCCGAATGGTGATGACCGCACGCATTGATGCAGCCTGAAATATTGAGGCGCAGCGGTCCAATCTCCTCCGCACGCTTCGGTGCAGCAAACTTCAGCGCAATTGACTGTGCGATCGGGATCGAGCGCGCGTTGGCGAGGTTGCAGTAATCCAGCCCCGGGCAGGCGATGATGTCGGTGATCAGCTCAGTGTTTGCCGTCTGCAGATCCGCCGCGATGAGGGCATCATAAACGCGTCCGAGATCCTTTGTCGCGACGTTCGGCAACACGAGGTTCTGCTGGTACGCGACACGGATTTCGCCATGCGCATACGTGTCGGCCAGATCGGCCACCGCTTCCATCTGCTCAGCGGAAGCATCGCCAGGAACCTTGCCCGGCTCCTTCAGCGAGATGTTGACGATGGCGTGACCAGCCACGCGATGCGACACCACATTGGTGCGCACCCAGCGGTCAAAGCTCTCATCAGTGCGGCGCCGTGCTTCGATGGCCGCATCACGCAAAGAGATCGGCTTCAGTGGAAGGGGCGCAAAATATGCAGCAATGCGCTGCAGCTCCTCGACCGGCAGGTCGATCGTCGGCTTGTCGAGCTTCGCCCATTCCTCCTCCACCTGCCTGCGGAATTCGTCGATACCAAGCGCGTTGACCAGGATCTTGATGCGCGCCTTGTAGATGTTGTCGCGCCGCCCATGCAGGTTGTACACGCGCATGACGGCTTCAAGGTACGATAACAGATGATCACGCGGTACGAACTCCGCGATCTCCTGCGCGACATATGGCGTGCGCCCCTGCCCGCCACCGACGACAACGCGGAAACCGACCTCCCCGCCCGCGCGCTTCACGATCTTCAGGCCGACGTCATGGAACAGGATTGCAGCCCGATCCTCCGCAGCGCCGGTGACAGCGACTTTGAACTTGCGCGGCAAAAACAGGAACTCGGGATGAATGGACGACCACTGCCGCAAAACCTCGGCCCAGACGCGCGGGTCTTCGATCTCATCGGGAGCGACACCGGCATACGGATCGGCGGTCACGTTGCGAATGCAGTTTCCGCTGGTCTGGATGGCGTGCATTTCAACTTCGGCCAATGCCGCGAGAATATCCGGCGCATCGTCGAGACGAATCCAATGGAACTGGATGTTCTGGCGCGTGGTGAAGTGGCCGAAACCGCGATCCCAGCGGCGCGCGATCATTGCCAACTGCCGAAGTTGACGGCTCGACAATACACCGTAAGGAATTGCGATGCGCAGCATATAGGCGTGAAGCTGCAGGTAGAGACCGTTTTGCAATCGCAGCGGCTTGAACTGCTCCTCAGTCAAATCGCCAGACAGACGGCGTGAGACTTGATCCCGAAACTGGTTCACACGCTCGGCAACGAAGCCGTGGTCGAACTCGTCATAACGGTACATCCGTGTATCCCCTCAAACGGTCGGGCTGTGCGCGGCGCGAATGCGCTCTCGCACCGAAACCGGAGCCGGCCGACCATCCGCCATGCTGACATCCATGGCGTAGACGCCCGTGACCTCGCGCGCCTCGACCGCGCGCAGCGCCAATTCCTCGAGCACCTTCAGCTGCGGTGCATCCGCCGCCACGGCCGCATCGCTCAACGCATCGATCCATCGTCCGTCAGACGCCAGATAAACGACAGCTCCGGAGCGCAGAGCGTTGGCTGTTACGACGCTAGGCATAGGCAGGCTCCGTGTGTTCGATCCGCTGCCGGTCGACATGCGTCACGTGACCTGCAGACGGGAGCGCGGCGACTTCGCCAAAGAGCAGCAAGGTCGGCCCATCGAGACCGAG
>JAEYYQ010000585.1 GCA_023428365.1 Pseudomonadota bacterium
CGGCGGCGACGCTGAACCTGATCCGCGCGTTCGCCAGCGGCGGTTACGCCGATCTGGAGCGCGTGCACCAGTGGACGCTCGGCTTCATCAATGGCTCGCCGCAGAGCCACCGCTATCAGGAACTGGCCGATCGGATCACCGAGACGCTGGGCTTCATGCGGGCTTGCGGCATCACGTCGGAGAACACACCACAGCTTCGTTCGACGTCGGTTTACAC
The DNA here is from genome assembly GCA_023428365.1 of Pseudomonadota bacterium. Taxonomy (GTDB): domain Bacteria; phylum Pseudomonadota; class Alphaproteobacteria; order Rhizobiales; family Hyphomicrobiaceae; genus ZC4RG25. Next base: position 218 of record JAEYYQ010000585.1, read on the forward strand.
CAGTCACGAAGCGCTGCTGCTCGGCTATGAGCAGGCGTTGACGCGTCTCGATTCCACCAGCGGCGACTGGTACGCGACCTCCGGGCATATGCTGTGGATCGGCGACCGTACACGTCAGCCGGACCATGCACATATCGAGTTCTGCCGTGGCGTTCGCAATCCGATCGGTCTCAAGTGCGGGCCGTCGCTGGACGCCGATGGGCTGCTGCGTTTGATCGACATCCTCAATCCGAAAGATGAGGCGGGCCGGTTGACGCTGATCTGCCGCTTCGGTTCGGATAAGATCGAGGCGCATCTGCCCAAGCTGATCCGCGCCGTGAAGAAAGCTGGCCGCACCGTGGTATGGTCGTGCGATCCGATGCACGGTAACACCATCACGGCGGGCTCGGGCTACAAGACCCGGCCGTTCGACCGCATCCTGAGCGAGGTCGACCAGTTCTTCGCGATTCATCGCGCGGAAGGCACCCACGCGGGTGGCGTCCATGTCGAGATGACCGGCCAGAACGTGACCGAGTGCACGGGCGGTGCGGTTGCGATCACCGACGCCGATCTCTCGGATCGCTATCATACGCATTGCGATCCTCGCTTGAACGCGGACCAAGCGTTGGAGCTTGCTTTCCTGATGGCAGAGCGCCTGAAGCAGGAGCGTATTGCCTCGGCCCAGCCGTTCCCGGCGGCCGTCTCGGCCTAAGGAGCACGGCGGAATTTTCCGCCGTCTCTTCCCCAAACATCAGGGGCGACCATGCCCAAGCACATCGGGATCGTTGGCTGTTCCGCCGAGGGTGCAGCTCTGTGCTATCGCACGATTTGCGTCGAGGGGGCTGAGACGTTCGGCCCTCATGCGCACCCTGAAGTGTCGCTGCACACGTATTCTCTGGCCGACTATATGGCCTGCATCTACCGCAACGACTGGAAGGGCGTCGGTGAGATCATGCTGTCGTCGGCGAACAAGCTCGCCGGCATGGGCGCCAGCTTCCTGATCTGTCCGGATAACACCATTCATCAGGCGCTGCCGTTCATCGCCGATCGCTCGCCGCTCCCCTGGCTGCATATTGCCGAGGTCGTGGCCGGCGAGGCTGAAAGGCGTGGATTTCGGCGGTTGGGGCTGACCGGCACACGCTGGCTGGTCGATAGCGAGATCTATCCCGAGAAGCTGACAGCGCGCGGCCTCGCGTATGTGCGTCCCGCCGTTGCCGAACGCGACGCAATCAATCGCATCATCATGGACGATCTCGTGTATGGCCGGTTCACGCCGGAGGCCGTGGTCTATTTCCAGCAGGTAATCGAACGGATGCAGCAGCAAGGCTGCGATGCGGTCGTGCTCGGCTGCACGGAAATTCCCCTCCTCATGAATGATGGCAATTCTCCGCTGCCGACGCTCGATTCCACGCGGCTTCTCGCCCGTGCCGCGTTAGTCCGCGCAGTGGGTACTGCAGGATGATCAGCCCTGCCGTGTCGGTCATTGCCGGCCGCTGGCGGTCCCGCTAAGAACTACACCATGTCCAGAACCCTGAAGATCGCGCTCGCGCAGCTCAATCCGACCGTCGGCGATATCGCGGGGAACCTCGCGAAAGCCAGGCAGGCGCATGCCGAGGCGGCCCGCATGGGCGCCGATCTCGTGGTGCTGCCAGAGCTGTTCGTGACCGGCTATCCACCCGAGGATCTGGTGCTGAAGCCCGCATTCGTTGCCAGGGCGCGGGACGGTGTCGAGGGGTTGGCTGAGGAGCTCAAGGACGGCCCCGATATGCTGATCGGCACCGTCTGGCCGGAGGGCGAGCATGTCTATAATGCGGTCGCCCTGATCGGATCGGGAACGGTGCAGGCGGTGCGCTTCAAGGTCGATCTGCCCAATTATGGCGTCTTCGACGAAAAGCGCGTGTTCGAGGCCGGTCCGCTTCCGGGGCCGGTGAACGTGCGCGGTGTGCGCATCGGCGTGCCGATCTGCGAAGACATCTGGAGGGAGGAGGTGATCGAGTGCCTGCAGGAGACGGGCGCGGAGATCATCATCTCGCCGAACGGGTCGCCGTTTGATTGGACCAAGCCGGATGTGCGCCTGAACGTGGTCGCAGCGCGCGTTACCGAAAGCGGCTTGCCGATGGCGTACGTCAACCAGATCGGCGGTCAGGACGAGCTGGTGTTCGACGGCGCGTCGTTCGTATTGAATGCCGACTCCAGTCTCGCGGTTCAGCTTCCGGCCTGGGAGGAGGCGATCGTCCTCACCGAATGGGAGCAGGCTGACGGAGAGTGGCGTTGCAAGCCCGGTCCGAAGGCCGTCGTGGAGGAGCAGGAGGCCGCGGCTTATCACGCCTGCATGCTTGGCCTGCGTGATTACGTCGATAAGAACGGCTTCCCCGGCGTCGTGCTCGGATTATCGGGCGGCGTGGATTCCGCGCTGGTGGCCGCGATGGCCGTCGATGCCCTCGGTGCGGATCGGGTGAGCTGTTACATGCTGCCCTATCGGTACACCTCGAATGAGAGCCTGTCCGACGCCGCCGCGTG
>JAEYYQ010000592.1 GCA_023428365.1 Pseudomonadota bacterium
GGCTTCAGTCCGGCCCGTTGCGCAACGTCTATAAAGACGTCGGGATCATGAGAAACGGCAATCGGCATCGCAATATCATTGCTGCCTTGAGACGCAAGGATGCAACGAAGGCGCGCGCGGCCGTGGAAGCGGATCTCTCTGCCGGCCTAACCTTCATGTGCAAGGCTCGTGGCTGGAAGATCGAATTCTGAGTCGATAAGCGCCGCCGGAGAGCGGCGACTTCTATACGGAGGAAGCAGGATGACAAGCGTTGCGCCGCCGCTAGGCTTCATCGGCCTGGGGCTGATGGGCTTTCCCATGATGGAGCGCCTGTTATCGGCAGGTCACCGCGTTACGGTTTGGAACCGGTCCCCCGAGAAGCTCGAGCGTGCGCTTTCTGCTGGCGCGATCGCGGCCGATACGCCCGCAGATGTTGCGCGATCAGCTGACATCGTTTTCGTTTGTGTAACGGACGACCGGGCAGTGAATGAGATCGTATTCGGCAAAGACGGCGTCGCGACTGCGGCAACGGACGCGAAAATTCTCGTCGATTGCTCGACCATCAGGCCCGCAGCTGGTCGCCAGATGGCCGAGCGGCTGCGGCGCGGAACGGGCATGGCCTGGATCGACGCTCCCGTTACCGGCGGTGTTGTCGGTGCGCGCGCCGGAAAACTTGTCATCATGGCGGGTGGCACCGAGACCGATATCGAGAGAGTTCGTCCAATCATGGCAGCCGTGTCGCAGAGCTTCAAGCGAATGGGGCCGCAAGGCGCGGGCCTCGTCACAAAACTCTGCAATCAGGTGATCGTATCCTGTGGCAAGGTCGTATTGTCGGAAATGCTGCTCCTGGCGCGTGACGGCGGCGTCGATGGCGCGATGATTCCGGAAGCCCTGCGCAATGGGTCCGCCGACTCCACCCAATTGCAACGCGAAGCGCCGCGTATGGTGGCACGGGATTTCGACAACCCGCACGGAACCGCCAGCACAATCCTGAAAGATCTCGATATCATCAGCGAATTCGCACGCGACGTCGGGGGGACGATGCCATTGACCAATCTCGTCCACGGCCTGTTTCGTGCTCACATTGCCGACGGCAACGGCGGACGCGACTCGGTATCCATCTTCGAGGCGGTTGAGCAGAAGTGGAACGAGAAAGCAGACGACAAAGCGTAGTTCCAAACCTGCTAACCACCCTTTTTGTCGCTACCCACCGTCGTTACGGCATGGCGGCTCGGCAAAGATCGGCTATCGCCAGACATTATAACTTGGCGTAATCAAGCGTATGCGCTTCCCAATTCCAAGCCCCGATGACGCTGCCTATCCAGAATACATCCGGCGATTTCAGGATTTGGAAAAATCCGCAATGCAGCTGGATGCGCAATACCGGATTCCACTGACGCAGATCCATGTCGGATGGGATCCGCTTATAGGAATCATTCCCGTTGCCGGCGATGTGATCGCGGCATTCTTGAGCATCCGATTCGTTCATCAAGCCTATCGCCTCGGTGCCGAAGCGCGCCTCGTCCGCCAAATGACGCTGAACGTGATTATTGATGCGCTCCTGGGAGCGATACCGATTATTGGCTTCGTGTTCGATGTCTGGTTCCGGGCAAACGTGCGAAATCTGCATCTTATGATCGATGCCTTGGCGCAATCATCGCACCTATCGAATGAGAACACGCGTCCTCAATAATCCCATTCAAACCCAAGACCGAGTTTGCTTTTCCCATCTGTTCCGGTCTCGCCGCGGGCTTTTAAATTCTTCGTCAGATTGTGATCTATGACGATCCGGCTTTTGCCGAGATCCATACCCTGCTTCACCCCGATGTAGGTCTTGTCGCTAATGTAGCTGCCCGCTGTCGCCTGTGCGTCGCCATTCTCATCAGTGGTAACGTCGAGCACATCGATCCCCATCGCGCTCTTCATCTTGTCGAAAGTCCCCGGCCCGCTCGATAGCCCACCAATCTTATCGACCTCGCCGGCGAGCTGGATGAGCTGCGCGGGCGAAAGCGTCGCGAGCTGCTTGTTGAATAGCAGCAGCGAGACGATCTCGTCCTCCGGCAACTCCGGCGATGACGTGAACGCGAGTTTCGGTTTCGATGCGGGACCAGTCACCTTGACGATGACGATCTTACCGTCCGCATTGGCCTGAGCTTCCATGTCAAGAGACGGTTCCAGGCTGCCCATGAACACGATAGTGCCGCGACTGAAATCAAGTTGCCGGCCAAGGATCGCCAGTTTGCCGCGAGACATCGTGAATTGACCGTCGGCAAACGGATTTCCTGCCGTCCCGCGCACTTTAACAAACCCACCGAGCTGCGCGTCGACCCCTCTCCCGCGTACAAAGATGCGGTCGTTGGCGCGAACATCGACAGCAAGCGTAATGGGCATCCCAGAAGATGGCTCGCCTGATGTTTTTGCGTCCTTGCGCTCAGCAGACTGAAACCGCGCAGGCGCGTTAACATGGCGGATGTCCAGAGAACTGACCGATTGCGGCATTCTATTAGGAACCGTGATGTCCATCCTCGCGATCAGCAGATCACCGCGCGCGACCAGCGCCTGGAGTGGCCCGGTGATGCTCACGTTCCCATCGATCTCGCCAGCAACGGGATCCTGATTACCGAATTTGAACGCCGCCAGCTTGATCGCTGCATTCACAGTCGGACCGCCTTCACCCCGCAGCAGAACGGTGCCTTCAGCAGTCAGATTTCCGCCCTTCTTACTCGCGGCAACGAGCCTTCGGACGATCACGCTGTCTTGAGAAAAACCAACGTCGGCATTGATCGCGGCAAGCTCAAGTCCGAATTCTGCATCGCTCGCCGTCGCGCCTTCCACCAGAATGCGGCCATCGACGCGCGGCGCGGACAGTGGTCCGGAAATCTCAGTTGTCAGCGTCGCCGCGCCACCAATTCGAGTGGCTCGGTCGGCGAGGAAAACATTCGCGAGAGTGAGCGGAACCGTGCCGCGTCCCGACAGTGCCAGCATGCCGTCGGCCTTGTAACCGACCGTTCCGCCGAGCGTAAACTCGACCCCACCGCGCGCTTTCGCGTGCATCTTGACCTGAGCCTTGCCATCCGCGGCTGTGACATCAGTCGTAATATCCGTGGCCGGCAGCTGCTGGGAACGCATCTCCGCGATGGAAAGTCCTGCTGCCGCGATCTTTGCCGCGACCTCTGGATTGGAGGCGTTGCCCTTGATCGCTGCGGTCCCGCTGATGCTGCCCACAATCCCGAGTTCCGGCGCCACGATGCCCGCGAGCGATGCTGGAATACGCTCCAGCGCGATTTTCAGATCGAGAGTCTCTGATCCTGCAGCCCCATCGAGACGAAGCGCGCCATCAGCGACGGCAACCCGCACACCACGAGTCGTCACCTCGTTGTTGCGTAGTGAAATGCGCGCCGGAGCAGGCAGGCGGATCGCTGGAAGATCGCTTCTACCCGTATAAGACGCAGATGCGATTTCGATCTCGTGGGTATCATCAACGGTGCGTGCACTGCCGGAAAGCTCGAACGTGCCTTTATTAATTCGGCCTTTCGATGTGAAAGTTGTTGCCCCGCCATTAAAACGAGCATCGAGCGATAGGCCACCGATCGCCTTCGGGCCTTGAGAAATACCGGAGACGCTCACATTCATCGCGCCGACCGGGGCTTCGAGGTAGTTCGAAATGTTGCCGGTCGAACGCACGCTATGAATGCGCAAATCCCCGACAACCACGTTATCTGCTGCGAGATTCAGTTTCGCAACGCTCTGAGCCTCAGCAGCAGTCAACGCCACGTCCGCAACGACACGCCCCTTGAGAGGCATCCCGATCGCGTTCCCCAGGCGAGCGAGGTTCTGAGCATCGAGTTTGATCTGGCCGGAAGGCAGCGCATCACGGAACGCAATGCTGCCACCGAGTTTCGTGCCTGCAATGTCCAGAATCAAATCGTCGATCGCAACCGTGCCAGTTTCCGACAACACAACGGTTGCCCGTCCTTCGAGCACCTCGTCTGCTATCCGGCCGCTCATGGCGAACTTGCCCGCATGGCGCGACAGCGGGCCTTGGCCGACGAACGTCACACTTGGCTTTTCAAACGATTTGCCGTTGAGCGTTACACTTTCTCCGGCAAGCGCGACGTTCGACCTGAGATCGTTGTCGGGGCCGCTAACCTCGACATCAAGCTGTAATTTACCGGACAAATCCGGCCTCACGGCAGCGAGCGAAGTGAGCGTGACATTCCCCGACAGCGCCAGCGATCCGCTTGGCCGACTGCCGTTCACCTTCGCAACGAGAAGGTCGTTTGAGATCGATGTTTCCCGCATCGACAGCGTGCCATCGGCAGAATGTTCAATGCGGGCGCTATACTTGGTTTCGGGAGCGAGCAGGCCGTTAATTGCATCAATACCGATACCGAGATCGCTGCTCTTCCCCAAGACGATTGCGGAGATCGCCTGCGTTTTAATGTTGCCATCGATCTTCGCATCGAACTCCATCCGCCCAGTGAGCGGGCGATCCGCGATGCCGGCAAGGCGCGAGAGCTCCGAAATGCGGAGTGTAGCAGAGGCGTTGATCCGTTCACCTTCCATAGCTCCGGAAAGTTGGGCCGCGATGCCGGAGGCCTCAATGTCGAGCGAGCGGATCGACAGACGTTTTCCATCGTACGCACCGATAAGCGTCGCGCGTGGATCAGCGCCAACCGCCTGCCCCAACCCGAACGTCTCATCGACCCCGCTTGCGACGAGGCTCATTTTAATGTCGTCGAGAGCATCCGCATTTAACTGTGACGCACGGACGGTGAGCTCGACCGTTTCTGCAGCGAATTGCGTATGGCCAATTCCACTCACTTGCGCCGTCGCTGTGACCTCGCGGGCGTCACGCGTATCCGGCAGCGCTGCCCGGAACGAAATTCCGCGCAGGGATACGGCGCTTCCCTCACCATCGATGAAGTTAAGCGGTTCACCGTCGTCGCGCCCGACTTTCCCTTCAATCCCGCCGTGGATGAATCCTTTTGTGAAATCGATCCCGCCACTTGCAGCGACGCGCATCCCACCGCTGGCGATACCTGCGCGAAGACCAGTAATGGAATGCAACGATCCATCAGCCAACCCTGTCACATCGGCCGCCACGTTGATCTGCGTTTTTCCGGCGAAGAGATCAGCAGCGGCGCGGGGTATGACCGGCTCGATAAATCCGGCGACATGCGCGGCGAAACGATGCGTATCCTCGCTGGTCACGTCCAGTCGAACCGTGCCGGCAAGAAATGGATTGCCACTGGCAGCCAGAGACAGATCGGCCTGCCAACCATCCAGCGTACCTTTTCCAACGACCTGCACGGACATCGGCGGGCGAGATGGAAGCCCGAGGAGCTGTGAGACAATCCCCCCTTCCCGCTCGCTACCGTTGATTTCAACTTCGAGCGAGCGATCCGCTGGGACAAACGCAAAGTCTGCCCGAAGATCTCCCTGCGGGCCGTCCAATCGCATCACGCGGAGCTGACCCCCACTCGCATTATGAACGTCATCGATATTGGCAGATGCGGTGACGGCAAGCTTTACTTGCTCACCCGCCACGTTCTCGGAAATATCGATCTCTTTAATGTCGAGTTCTTCAACCGCGATTTTCAACGGCAAACCGAAGCCCGAATCCTTCGGCGTCTCTTTCGGCTTCGTATCACCCTCGGGCCTGCGTAGCATAGCAACGTCATCGACGCGCAGATAAGCAACGGCCAAACGCCCTACAATCAGTTCGGAAGGTTTCCATGAAAACGAAATGCCACTGACCTTCAGCCACGGACCGCTTTTATCGGATATGCTGACGTCAGCAATCGACCCGTTCCCGAAAAGAGAACCTTGCAGCTCCCCGATAGAGATCGCATTCGTATCGTCGCTGGAGAGCGAAGCTGCCAGGCGCAACAGACCCGATTGGCCGACGTTGGTTGAAAGCGTGACCGTGGCCACGGTCATCAGCGTCACCAGGATCGCGAGAAGGATTTTCGCGAGCCTGCGCATCAGAACGCCTGTCCGAGGCCAATGTAGACGGCGGCGGACGGCTGACCATCGCGATGCGTGAGGGGCGTCGCCACATCAACACGCAGTGGGCCGAGTACGGTGTAGTATCGCAACCCGATACCGGCGCCGACGAAGACGTCTCCAGAAAAACTCGGCCAAGCGTCTTCCGTGACGGTGGCCACGTCGATGAACGGGACGACTCCAAACATTTCCGTGACGCGCAGACGCAGCTCAGCCGAGCCTCCAACGTAGCCGAGGCCACCGACGACTTCTCCACCGATCTTCGGACCCAGACTGCGATAGTCATAACCGCGAACTGATCCACCACCGCCGGCGAAAAAGCGTGTTGAGGCTGGTACATCCGCGAGAGACGCACCGGCAATTGAACCCGCACCAATTCTTGCTGCAAGCACGACGCGGCCATCAGCATCCAGTGCGCGATAGGCTGCAGCCTGAAATTCGGATTTATTGAACGCGGCGCCGCCAATCGCTTCGACGGTCGGCGACAATGCCGCAATGACAGAGACGCCGCCAGTCGGTTCCAGCGGATTATCGCGCGTATCGTATACCAGTTCGGTGGGTAGGCTGACCAAAAGGAAGTCGCGTTCGCCAAAGGCGTCTTCTACGCGCGAGAACTTCGTCGCAAGCGCCGTCGAACCGGAAAGAGACGGGCTGAACACACGGGCCAGCCCCACCTTGAAGGACGCATCCAGGCTTTCGTACGTATCCGGACGTTCTCGCGCCAGGCGAAACTCGCTAAAAAGATTGGTATCAACGTCGAGAATTCCAGGTTTGGTG
>JAEYYQ010000601.1 GCA_023428365.1 Pseudomonadota bacterium
TGCTTCAGTACCAATCTGCCTGGCGCGCATCTCAGGGCGCACGTCGTAATCAGGAGGACGCGGCCGTGATCTGGCCGCTCGCGCCGGTCGCCACCGGAGCAAGCAATCCCGATCGCCTTGTCGCCGCCCTCGCCGATGGGATGGGCGGACATGCCGGCGGGGCTATCGCGAGCCGCATCGTCTGCGAGTCCTTTCTCGCAAAAGTGGCCCAATCGGAAGGCGACAATCGTGACCGCCTGCGCACCGGTCTCGACGCGGCCAACGCGGCTGTGGCTGCGGAAGTAGAGACCAAGCCAGCCTTGTCAGGCATGGGCTCGACGCTCGTCGGCGTTTTGTTCGGCGTGAACGGGTTGGAATGGGTCAGCGTGGGCGATAGCCCGATGTTTCTCTATCGGGATGGCGAAATCGCGCTGCTGAACGAAGACCACTCGCTCGCCCCTGCCCTCGACCAGATGGCAGCGGAAGGCCGGCTAACGTTTGATCAGGCGCGCAACGATCCACGCCGCCATCTGCTACGATCGGCCATCACCGGCGAGGATCTCGATCTCGTCGATCTCTCCCACAAGCCGCTGGAACTGACACTCGGTGACTACGTGGTGCTGGCCAGCGATGGGATCCACACGCTCGAAACCGATGAGATTGCCCGCGTCATCGGTGCTTATAGCAACGACGGCTGCGAGGCGGTTGCCGCAGCGTTGATCCGTGCGGTCGAACAGATGCGCGATCCGCATCAGGACAACACCACAGTCGTGGTCGTGCGTCCGCTGGACGGCGATGCAGCCCAGCAATCCTAAGCCGGGCCGCAATCTCACTTCATCGTACTATACCGGTATCAGTCGCCGTTCAGCGCCCGACGCGCGGCTGAAACACCGGCACGCCCCGCCATCGCAGCGGCTGCAGCTCCCAGCAGCAGAGCGATGAAGCTGGCGATTGCCGCACCGGAAATCGTCGATTGAACGCGCGTTGATGGCATTCCTGGCGTACTCGGAGCCGTCGTCGTCGTGCCGGACGGTGCCGGCGCGCCTCCGGCGCCCGTCTGCTGTTCGACGTGCTGGCCGTACATCGCCATCAACTCGGCCCGGTCTTGCATGCCGATGACGCCCCCCAGTGCCGATGCCAGCATAAAGGCAATCACCAATGTCGTCCCGGCCCACGACAGCAGGCCGTGGATCATGCCGTCGTTACGATCCGCAGACCCCAGCGTCCGGCCGGCGACCCAGCCACCGATCGCGGCAGCGACGATCCCGGCAATGGCCCACCACGTCGCAAACCCGGCACCGCACCATTCCGCAGACGTGCCATGCGGCGCTCCTGCTATTCCAATGCCGACACCGAGAAGATTGAGCACAGTGTGGGCGGCAAGCGCGACGATGATGCCGGCGAGCACTGCGCCCCACGACAACCGCCAGCCAGCCGGAGCCATTAACAGGTCGGAATCGCGCTCAGCCGTTGTCTGAACCGCTCCGCGCATTCGCGAACGCACCGACCGGTCGTCTTCGTGGATACTCATGGCCAACCTCCGAAGGTCACGTATCCGTCAAACGTCCGCGGTACACTGCCGTTCCAAATTCAGTTCCAATTAGAATTGCTGATTTTCTCGCATCTTCAAAAGGATGCGAGCGATTGCTTGCGTGTTCCGTTGATCAGTTCAACAGCCGCACGAGCACAAGCGCGAGCCCCGGGAAAAACATCACCAGTGCGAGACGCACGATGTCGGCAGCGATGAACGGCAGCACCCGCCGGTAAATCGCCAGCGCCGGAATTTCCTTCGCGATGGCACTGACGACGAACACGTTCAGGCCGATCGGCGGCGCGATAAGGCCGACGCCCACGACGATCAGGACCAGAATACCGAACCAGATCGCCACTTCATCAGGCGGCAGCCCGAAGTCGAGCGCGGACACCACCGGAAAAAACACCGGCAGCGTCAGCAGGATCATGGCGAGTTCATCCATGACCGCTCCGAGCACGATGTAGAGCGCCAGCAGCATGGTCAGAATGGCGAACGGCGAAAACCCGCTGTCGGCAATCGTCTGCGCCGCATCGGCCGGCAATTGAGATAGCGCGAGAAAGCCGTTGAACACCTCCGCACCCAACAAAATCAGGAAGATCATGGCGGTGGTTTCGCCGGTCTGGAGAAGACTGGTTTTTATCCCCTCAAGAGTGAGCGTGCGACGCACGACGCCCACTACGAGCATCGCGACCGCACCGACCGCTGCCCCCTCGGTTGGCGTAAAAATGCCGCCGTAGATGCCACCAACCACCGTTACGCCAACCAGCACGGCGGGCCACACCGTCATCCACGAGCCGCCCTCGCCGTCTGTCGAGACGGGCGGTGCAAGTTTCGGATTGCGGCTCACGAGCCAACCGATCAGCAGACAGTAGAACGTAGCGGCAATCAGCCCAGGGATCAGCGCCGCCTGGAACAGCTTGACGATGTTCTGTTCAGTCGCGAGAGCGTAGACGACCAGAATAATCGACGGCGGCACCAGAATGCCGAGCGTTCCTCCGACCGCCACGGTTGCACCCGCGAAGCCGGGATCATACCCGTACCGTTTCAACTCGGGCAGCGCAGCGCGCGAGAATGTGGCCGTTGTCGCAACCGATGAACCGCAAATCGCGCCAAACACGGTACAAGCCCCGATCACCGCCATCCCCAAACCACCGGGACGCTTGCCAAAGGCACGGCCCGCCGCACGAAAAAGGTCGCGTGACAAACCGGACCGTTCCGCGAACGCGCCCATCAGGATGAACAGCGGGATCACCGACAGCGTGTAGTTCGCAAACAGGTGATAGGGAGTGGTTTTCATGTAATTGAGGAAAGCGTCGATCCCGACGAACGAGATGTAGCCAGCACCGCCCACGACCAGCATAGCGAGCCCGATCGGCATCCGGAACGCGATCAGAAGCAGCAGGATGGCAAAACCGATAATGGCGGATGTCGTGCCGCTCACGTTTGCCTCCCCAAGCGGCAAACTCCCACCAGCAGCGAAGTGACAGCCAGGAACGCCGCCATCACCGCAACTGCGGCGATACCCCATCCGATCGGGATACCGGAAATCATCGTCGTCGTGCCGTTGGCAATCGTTTCCGATGCTCCAACGGCGAGACGCCAGGCAAGGAAGCCCGCCACGAACGCATAGACGAAATCCCACGTGGCTTCGAGCCAGGCCAAGACACGCGGAGGCAATCGCGACGTGAAAGTTTCCACCACGATGTTACCGCGCCGAAGCTGGCAGTAGGGCAGGAACGCGAAGGCCGATAGCGCCACCGCGATCTGCACCAGTTCGAAATCACCCGGAACCGAGTTACTCGTTGCCCAGCGCAGACCAACGCTGACGCACACCAGCACCGCCGCCGAAAGAATGATCAGGCCGCCAAACAGCGCCAGCCCCGCGCTCAGTGAAACAAGCAGGCTCGGAACCACAGGATCACGCTCTCCTGCCGGTTCGCCGCTCACTGGTCAGCCCTTTGCGAACAGAACGCCAGGGGCAAATTCGTCACGATCCGTACCTTCCGCATCGACCGCGGATTATCCGCGTGAATGATATCTATATGTCGAACAGATCGTTAGCAGCAACCGGCGTACGGATCACTGGCTTGCCTTTGGCGCGCATGTCGTGGTCCTCTCGTCACGACCAAGCGGCAGTAAAAGGCCAGCACGATGCCATCCACGGTTTACGATTCAGCGATCTACAAGGACGCTTTCGGCACGGCTGAGATGCGCAGCATCTTCAGCGATGAAAGCCTGGTTGCCCACGGGGTCGCCGTCGAGGTCGCGCTTGCCCGCGTACAGGGGCAGCTTGGCGTCATTCCGGACAAGGCGGCGCGGGACATTGCGGCACACGCCAATGCGGCCGCCATCGACCTCGCAAAGCTCAAAGCCGAAACCGATCTTGTCGGCTATCCCGTCGTCGGACTGATCCATCAGCTTGCGCATCAGTGCGGCGAGGCCGGACGCTATCTGCATTGGGGCGCCACCACACAGGATATTCTCGATACGGTCGCCGTGCTTCAAGTGCGCGACGCCATTGCCGTTGTCGAACGCGACCTGCAACGTGTCGATGAAGCTCTGGCCGAACTCGCTCGCACACATCGGCTGACGGTGATGGCTGGCCGGACCCATCTTCAACAGGCCTTGCCCATCACCTTCGGGCACAAGGCCGCCGTATGGCTGTCCATGATCCGCCGTCATCGGACACGCCTCGCTGAACTGAAACCGCGCGTGCTCGTCGGCCAGTTCTCGGGCGCTGCCGGAACGCTCGCTTCCCTCGGTACACGCGGCCTGGACGTACACGATGCGCTGATGGCCGACCTCAATCTTGGTTCCGCACCGATCACCTGGCACGCGGCACGCGACAGCATGGCGGAAGTGGTGTCGTTTCTCGCGCTGATGACCGCGTCCCTCGCCAAGATCGCGACGGATATCGCGCTGCTGATGCAAACGGAGGTCGGAGAGGCTTTCGAGCCGTTCGCTCCCGGGCGCGGCTCATCCAGCACGATGCCTCAGAAACGCAATCCCATTTCGTGCGAGCTGATCATCGCCGCCGCGCGGGACGTACGCCAGCAGGCGGGATTGATGCTCGATGCCGTCATCGTCGATCACGAGCGTGCAACTGGTCCGTGGCATCTGGAGTGGATTGCACTACCGCAAAGCTTCATCGCCTCAGCGGGCGCTTTACAACAAGCAGCAACACTTCTGACCGGACTCACAGTCGATGCCGATCGCATGCGTAAAAACCTCGACATCACTGGCGGTCTGATTGTCGCCGAGGCCGTGATGATGGCTCTCGCGGAGCATACCGGCCGACAGGTCGCGCACGATATTGTCTATGGCGCGTGCCGGGTGGCAGCGGAGACCGGCAGCAAGCTGATCGATGTGTTGAAGCAACGTCCTGAGATCACCACGCACTTCAGCGAGCAGCGGCTCCGTGAACTGGTCGATCCAGTCAATTACCTGGGAAGTGTTCCAGCCATGATCGACCGCGCGCTAGCGACCAATCCGCAGCGATGATCAGGCCGCGTCATCGTCCGGATCTTCGTCCGACGGTGCCGAATTCGAACGCGGCCCATAGTCAACATCCGTAAGGTAGAGTCCCTGCGGCGGGGCAACAGGACCGCATTTCGCGCGATCGCGCGCTGCGAGCGCCCGGGCCATATCCTCAGGTTGCCAACGTCCCGCACCGACGAGTTTCAGGCTCCCAACCATCGAACGCACCTGATTGTGCATAAAGGATCGCGCCGATGTGGTGACGCGGATTTCGTCGTCAACGCGGGTAACATCCAGCTTATCGAGCGTTTTCACAGGTGATTTCGCCTGGCAGCCCGCCGCCCGGAACGTCGTAAAGTCGTGCCGCCCGAGAAGATGCTGTGCCGCCACGTGCATCGCCTCCGCATCGAGCGGTATCGGTAGCCACCAGACGCGGTTTTGATCCAGCGCCGGCAGCGCCCGGCGGTTGAGGATTCGATACAGGTAGTGCCGTCCGGTTGCCGAGAAACGGGCATCGAAACCTTGGGTCGCCAGCGAACAGTCCAGCACCGCGATCGGCCGCGGCTTCAGGTGATAGTTCATCGCCTCGCGGATCTTGAATGGCTCCCACTCCCGCGCGAGGTCGAAATGGGCTACCTGCCCCGTCGCATGCACGCCCGCGTCGGTGCGGCCCGCACCACGCACGCCCACGGTTTCGCCAGAGAAGCGAACGATCGCCTGCTCAAGTTCGCCCTGGATCGACTGGCCATTCGCCTGGACCTGCCAGCCGACATAGGGCGTGCCGTCGTATTCGATGGTGATGCGGTAGCGGGGCATGGGGCGCTTCTAGAGCGCTTCCAACGGTGTGGGAATACTTTTCGCCATCGCTTCCAGCGCCCGACGCGAAATGGCGGACACCCCAAGCCCGCCATTCCCGTGTTTCGTTAACAGTTGCAGATCCGCACCGGGCAGCGTTGTTACCGGCGGCTCAACCCGATGCGAACGCTGCGGACGTTCGAGGACGTGCTGATTGAAATGGTCTGGCGTGTGCGGGCGACGGAGACGCTCATACTACCCGGGATCGCCCCGGCCAACCGCAACACAATGTTGCTGTCGTTGGCGCGACCGTTGGCGGTTCCCGATACGTTGTAGGTGCGTTCTTCCCATGTGCCGCTCACCCGGCCGCCCGAATTGACCAGCCGGCCGCGAAGCTCAATCCGGTTGGACGCGCTCGCACAGCGAATGGCCAGGCCAAGCTGATTGCCGCCGCCGGATGCCGTGTAGTGAGCCGTGCAGCGCAGTGCCTCGGACTGTCCGCTCTCGAACTGCACCCGTCCGCTGCCGCCCCACGAACCTTGAAGGGTCGAGAACGGATTTGCCTGTGCAGGCATCACGTGCACGAGCGCTGCAAGCGTGAACGCTACCGCAGCGGTCTGAAGTTTTTTGAGGCTAACGATGGTCATGGGGGTGGCATCCTCCTGGCGTGCACGGAATCTCGCGACCTGCCGAACGCACCATCCGCCCTCCGCGTTCCTGATCAGATGGCGCTCTCATCAGAATATCGGATTCGCTTTGCCGCTTGACTAGGTAGACCTGTGGAAAGCTGACTTTTCATCCCAACCTGGGACAAAGCCCCGGCCGCTTACGCCGTTGCCCGCTTCCGTCGACCGATCAGCCATCCAACAATGAGGAGTAGTGCTCCCGGCACCAGAGCGATCACAGCGGCGCGCATCACATGGTCGATGACGGCCCTGTTGTAGGCCGCCTCAAGCTGTGCGCCGCCTCCCCCCATATCGAGCGGGATCGTTGGCCAGGATTGAAGCGCCTGAAACGCCACAAACCCCATCCACAGCACAGCCGCAATGGTCAGAATGGCTCGCAGCATAACGGCATTCCTCCTTCAGCTTCAGTTGCGGAAGCGAATGTCTTTGGCTGCCGGCCACGTAATGCGGTAGCCGAACTCGATCACTCGTTCCTCGTCCGGCGCGAGCTTGTCCTCCCAGGCTAGAACACCGCGCTTGTCGTCGATGTCCTTGCGGGTGGGCTGCACGCGCCCTGTCGGCTCGACCTTGATATCCTGATTCAGCGATGTCGGGATCTGGTCGACGATGGCGTAGGTGATCGGCCGCTCGTGCAGGTTCTTCACCGTAATGCGATAGTTGCGCTGATCGGTGCGCGACGTGGAAATCAAACCCGTCTCGCCGCGCTTCTCCTCGGTGCTGTAGCGGACGCGAACGGAATCGTCAGCGCCAAAGCCAAGTTCATGTTCCTCGCCTCCCGAAAGCTGTGGCAGGCTACCGGTTCCCACAAACGTCTGATCGCGGAACAGCGAGATGCGGCCGGGCAGAAATACGCTGCCCTTGGGCATTGCCAGCTTGGCATAGAGATAAGCACGCTCTTCACGCTTGGGGACCGCACGCACCATCAGGTTCGGCTCAAGCTGCGTCTCATCGATCTGCACCCGCTTCATCTCGCCGGTGTTTTCGACGCTCACCCGACCGGGAACGCTATAGGTCGCATGGAAGTCGGAGGCGTTGACGTTGGCGCCCGCCACAGCCACGGGCTCCGCCATGACCGGCGCCGGCGGAGCCGCCGCGACCACGCCTTCCGCCTCATCGCGGAACTTGGCTCGTTGGTCAGTCCGCATCTCCCGCGCAGCCGAAGGCGCCGCAGATCCCACAAGTGGCGGACGCTCCGGCACAAAGTCGACTGTAACCGGCCTGAGTTCGGGTGCCGCGACGCTGCCCGCGGGTCGGGTCGTTGAAAGGGTCAAATGCACGTCAGTCC
>JAEYYQ010000012.1 GCA_023428365.1 Pseudomonadota bacterium
AAATTTTCAAATGGACCGAAGGCAACCGCGATGCTCGCTAAAGGCGGCGCAAGCAGGACCAACGCAAACCAGGACAGTGTGCCGCCGACAAGCGACGATGCGTTGCCCAGACCCAAGGCGCGTCCGGGATACCCGCGCCGCGCAAGCTGATAGCCGTCCAGGCACGTCATGATTGCATTCGGCTCGCCCGGAATGCGCATCAGTGTTGCTGTGATCAGGCCACCCGAAACACCTCCGACAAACATCGAGATCAGCAGCGTGACCGCCTCAACACTCGACATGTGATAAGTGAACGGCAACGTCAGCGCCATTAACACTCCGGCCGTGATACCGGGAAGCACCCCGACCGAAATACCGAGTGCAACGCCCCCCAACATGATCAGGAACGGCTTGAGCGTGAAAAGATTGAGGAAAGCCTCTGGAAGGGTCACAGTGAAAACCTCCGTCAATTCAGGTCGAGTTGTAAGACGACCCGAAACAGGAGGTCAAGAGCGTAAGCGGCAACGACTGCGAAAACAGCAACTCCGGCCAGTCGCTTGACTTCAAATGGACTGAGCACCGCTCCGGAAAAGAACAGATAAACTGCGGTCGCGGGAAAAAAGCCGATGCTCGGAAAGTTGAATGTAATGGCGTAGCCAATCGCAATCAGGATCGTGAGAACGGCGGTCAGCGGACGCTGCACGTGCTCTGCCGCCGCCTCCAACCCAACGACCATCCCTTGCGCAGCGCGCCCGAGAGAGCGCCCCATAATAACCCTGACCAGCATGGCCAGCCCCAGAGCACCGAGGACGACACTGACGCTCATGGGGAAGAATTTGGGACCCATGGGATCGTACGGGGCGGGCGGCAGATTGTTCGCCTGATACCCAATCACCGCCGCGATCGCCAAAATCAGGACGATGTATGCGATCTCAGCGGTTCGCGTGGCGCGATCCTCAGGCATATGTTCCTCCCGGCGTTTGCCGAAATTCTTACTTGGATACGAGCACCGGCTTTTCGCCGGGCGCCGGAGTGTAGCTGAAGTCCCCGCGGCTCAATATGGCATCAATTCCGCCGTGCTGCGCGATGAGGCGACGTTGATCCGCGAACGCTTCTGCATTAACCGCCTCGGGATCGCAGATACGCCGGAGTTCCGCCTCGCATTCGGCCAGCACACCCGCCATGTCCGCGCGCTCAGCAATGTCCGTCGTCTCGCCGGGGTCCGCCTGCATGTCATAAAGCTCGGGACGGTACCCAACGTGATAGACGTACTTCCAGCGACCATGACGGATCATGAAAGAGCCGGTTATCGAACCCGCCGCATGATATTCCGACAGCACGTTCCGGCCCGGCTCCTCACCTTGCGCGATGGCCCACAAGGATCGAGACGGCAGCCCCAAATCGCCCTGCGAAACGGGGCAGCCTACAGCCTCGATCGCGGACCGATAGCAGTCGATGAGAGAGACGGGCGTGTCGACCACTGCGCCGGCAGCGACATCCGGCCCGGCGAGAACCAGAGGAATGGCGGCCGACTCATCGAACATCACCGATTTACCCCACATCCCACGGCAACCGACATTGTCGCCATGGTCGGACGAGTAAATCACGCGCGTATTTTCGGTAAATCCGGCCACATCAAGAGCCTTGAGGATTTTACCGATGTTATCATCGAGGAAACTGACGAGAGCGTAGTAGGAAGCGATGCCACGCCGGACCGCGGCTTCGTCGGCAAAATAATCATCATAGTCCATGATGGACCGGAGCGCCTGAACGGCCGGATGCAATTTTCGGCCCGCTTCATCGTAGAGGCGTGGCATCGGCATACGATCCGGATCATAGAGTTTGTAGAATTCCGGCGGCGCCGTCAGCGGGAAGTGCGGGCGCACCAGCGAGACAAACAACGCCCACGGCTTATCGCCGCTCTTTTCAGCTTGCTCCGCGATCCAGCGGCAGGCGGCCTCGGTGATGTTGGTGTCGTAGTCGTTGTAGGCCGACTCACCGGGACCGGCGGCGGCAGCCAAAGCCGGCATACTGCCACGTTTCGCCGGCGGCTCACGCAGCATTCCGATGAGATCACCTTTGCCCTCGAGAACGTGCAGAGGCAGTATTTCTTCACTGAATCCGTTGTCGTCGGTCGTTGCCCGAAAATGCAGCTTGCCGATCGACACAACTGTGTTGCCGTTGTCGCGAATTCGGCTGTGCCAGCTCGGAAACTCTCCGTGAAATGGCGCGGCGTTATCCCAGGCTCTGACCTGATGCACCCAGCGTCCCGTCGCCAATGCGGCGCGCGCCGGGACACAGATCGGGCACGGCGTGTAGGCATTGGTAAACCGTGTGCCGCGAGCTGCGAGACGATCGATATTGGGCGTAATTGCGACGCGATCACCATAGCAGCCGGCGATATCCCGTTGATGTTCATCTGACAGAATGAACAGCAGATTGCTGGGCTTCACGGTTCGAATTCCTCCGGGGTATCAATTTTTGCCAGGAGGTTGCCCGCATAAAGGTTCTACGACAAGATCACAGACATGACCTTTCCCATAACTCAAAGGAATGGGTAACTTGGACCTATCGCAGCTTCGTTACTTCAATGCCGTAGCCCAGCACGGGAGCTTCAGTGCGGCGGCAAGAGCCCTGGGCATGACCCAGCCGGGTCTGACCAAAGCTGTATGCCGCCTCGAATCATCTCTTGATTGTCGCTTGTTTCGGCGGTTGGCGCGTGGCGTCGCTCTGACTGAGCAAGGTCACGCGCTTCTTCGACATGCAAATCAGCTCAATGTGCAGCTTTTGGACGCGCGCGAAGAGGTTCGCGCACTCAATCAGGGCGCGACCGGGCACATCCGCATCGGTGCAGGCCCGTCATGGTTGACCACAGCCTTACCCGGCATCATCGTGAAAATGGCTGCGGCTTATCCCAAGCTCAACTTTCGGATATTTGGCGGCTTCAAGGGCAACCTGATCGAACTGGTCCGAAACGGTGAACTCGACATAGCGGTGTCCGCCCTACCCAGTCGCCTTCCTCCGGGCCTGCGCGGCATACCTCTGACACAAGACACGATCTCCATTATTGCGCGACGAGATCATCCGCTGCGCGCCAAGCGTCGGATCGCGCCGAGGGACACCCTGAAATATCCCTGGATTCTTCCTGGTCGCGACGTTCTTTCACGGCAGCGCCTAGAAGCGCTGTTTCGCGTTCACAGCTTGGATGTTCCGGAGCCGAGCATCGAGGTGGACTCCATTCCGTTCATAGGCAGTGTCCTGCGCGAAAGTAATATGCTCTCGTTCATGACAATTCAGATTGTCCGTAGCAGCATGGACGGAAGCGCACCTTTGTCAGTGCCTGGTCTCAGCACGGTCAGAACGGCGGGCGTGATATTCAGAGCGTCCGCGGCCTCGTCGATCATCACGCGGGCGTTCGTCGAGTCGATCAAGGCATATTCCGAAGCCATCGGCACGAACTGATTGCGTCACGGAGGGCACACACCAAACGAGATTCGGCGCTACTCAAGACCGTGCAGATCCGTGACGTGTCTCTGCTCGTGCCATGAACTTAGTGATTTATGCAGATTGGTCGGGGCAGCGGGATTCGAACTCGCGCGCCCCGGCTCCCAAACTCACTTGAATCCGCGTCCAGTTCGGCCGTCGTCTAGGAAGCAGAGCCTACCTCAATGCGGCGACCATCGCCAGTTCAGCAAGAGCGATGGTCGCCGCATTCCTACATCAAGTCACCGCCCGTCCGTCCCCACCGGCGCATGATGCGCAGATGTGTGCCACGTGACGATGGTCGGTGCCGCAACATCCACCAAACACCCGGAGCTGCGGGAACGCGCGGAGCAGGTCGTGGTACTGGTGGCCGAACTCGACCGGATCACCGGCATCGAGGTCGGGCGCCGAGTCCAGCTCCGCATGGCTGCGCTTCGAGGCGTTGGCCCGGATACCACGGATGCGGCGGACCCAACCCGCCCCGCTCCCGAGCGTGTGCGAGAAATGCGTGGGGTGCGCGCAGTTGATCATGTAATAGGCCGGGGCCTCGCGGGTTGCAGCGTCGACGGTTTCGATGGCCTCCTGCAGCGTCGCGCCATTCGGCAGTAGGCCGTTGGTCTCAAGCGTGAACGCGATCACGACGGGGAGACCATGCTGCTTGGCAGCCATGACGATGCCGAGCGCCTCATTGACATTGGTCATCGTGAACGCGGAAACCATGTCCGCCTCGGTGTTGGCGAACGCCGCGATCTGCGCGTCGTGATACGCAGCCGCCGTCTCCGGCGTCATCTCAGCACCCGCCACGTAGCCATCGCCGCGCGGACCGATGTTGCCGCTGATCACCATCGGCGTTTCGCGTCCCTCGTGCGCAAGGCGCAGCTCCGCCATCAGCTCGATTGCCTCGCGATTGACCGCTGTGAGCGCCTCGCGCGAGTAGCCGAGCTTGGCACCCCAGTCCGCGTTGGCACGCCACGTCGGCGCTTCGAGCACGAAGCCCATCCGCGCCTGCTGCGCGGTGTCGATGTAGGGCAGGAAGTAGTCGCTGAGGGTCTTGCGCCCTTCAGGCGTGCGCAGCAGGTCGAAAGAGGCGAAATGCGGGAGATCGAGCCCGTTGTGGAAGATCAGCGTCGTTTCCAGACCGCCGTCCGTCAGGAACAGGCGCGAGCCGAGTTGCGGCAATGCCGTACGGTATTTGCTCATGATTATCTCAACTCCCTTTTTTCTGATTGGTTGGCCGGGCCGCTTCCGGCGGCATCGGACGGCGGATTTCTATGGCTGGATGGCACGCGCCGATAGCGAGCGCGTGGTACAGTTGCTCAGCAAACAGATTCAATGTTACATGGCAGCGGCTTAAGTGAATTTCTCTGGTCTTGATCGACCGCGCTGCACGGATTTCGCAGGCGCCAACTTGACCGCAGGTACAGTTTGCCATGCCCGCTCCAGCCCCCAAGCGTAAGGGTGACGCGCGTGAACGCATTCTTGAGTTCGCCGAAGCGTCCATTCTTGAAAAGGGTTTCGACGCCACATCGATCGACGAACTGATCGCCGCCGCAAGTATCACCAAGAGCGGCTTCTTCTATCACTTCAGCGACAAAACCGAGCTCGCGCGCGTGCTGCTCAGGCGCTACATCGAGCGCGAAACCACGATGTTCGACGAGCTCTTCGGCCGCGCCGATGAGTTGTGCGACGACCCGCTGCACGGCTTTCTGGTCGGCCTCAAGATGCTGGCCGAGCTGGTTGCGGACCTACCGAACGGCCATCCCGGCTGTCTGATCGCGTCGTACTGCTATCAGGAACGCCTCTTCGACCAGCAGGTGCGTGAGCTCAGCGCTCAATCCGTGCTGCTATGGCGTGCGCGGTTCCGCGCCCGGTTGGATAGGATCGCCGAGCGCTATCCGCCGCGGATCAGCGTCGACCTGGGCGACCTCGCCGACATGCTGTCGGTGGTGGCCGACGGCGGCATCGTGTTGTCCAAGGTGCTGCGCGATCCGGCTGCCATGCCACGCCAAATCCTGCTCTACCGCGACTTCGTGAAGGTGGTGTTCGCGGGTACGTGAGGCCCCGCCAGCTCACAATCGGTCTGAACAGCACAGTAGGGCGAGCTTCGGACGAATGAACTCTGCTCTGCCCACACTTGACCGGGCCATCAACGACGTCCGCTAGCTCTCCTCGACAATCTCATGTCGCGAACAGCAGATCGCGCGTCAACTCGTCGAGGTTAGCTACAGCTTTCAGCGCGTCGCGCAGCCGGTTTCGATCCTTTAGTGACAGACGCTTGACGTCGACAGCATTGGATGGCGGGATACCGCGGTCGATGTCGTCGATCTGCTGTGCGACAAGAAGATCGAGGAATACCTCCTGGGCGGCCGTAAGCGCATCGAGGTCCTCTACGCTGCGTCCGAGTGCTTTGATGCCTGACAACCGGGCCGGCGTCGAACGCTCCACCACATGATGACAGATGGCAAGTGCGCGAGCCGCCGTCACCAGACCGAACAAGCCCACCTTCTTCACGTCAACGCGGCCTTTGTCGGTGCGAAATCCGCCGAA
>JAEYYQ010000171.1 GCA_023428365.1 Pseudomonadota bacterium
GAGAGCGAAGACCTGGATATGCTTGCCGTTGTCCAGCGTCAGATCAACCGCCACGGCACTGCTCGCACCCTTCACGGCTGGAACGCTAACCTGATCCACGCGTCCCGCAATGCGATGATCTTCCACCCGGGCATCGAGATCGGTGAGGAACAGCATGCCGACAACCCCGACAACAGCCGCCAGCGCCAGCGCACCGATTTTCAGGCGCCGCCGCCTCAGCTCCCAATCCAGCTTCCGCTTTGTCTCGACACGCATGATATGACCTTCTGCCTATCAGGCGGCCCGCGATTGCGGCTCCAACAGCCTGATAATGTCCAGCATGATTTCGTTGAGCTGAAAATCTTTCGGCGTGTAGACGGCCGCAACCCCCATCGCCTTCAATGCCGCAGCGTCTTCCGGTGGTATAATGCCGCCGACGACGACCGGCACATCGTCCAGTCCCTCACGACGCATGCCAGCCATCACGTGTTGTAGAAGCGGCAGGTGCGAGCCGGAAAGAACCGACAGCCCGATGACGTGCACACTTTCCTCGAGCGCCGCGCGGACGAGCTGATCCGGTGTCAGCCGGATGCCCTCGTAGACGACCTCCATGCCGCAATCTCGCGCGCGGACTGCGATTTGCTCCGCACCGTTCGAATGACCGTCGAGGCCCGGCTTTCCGACCAGCAGTTTCACCGGACGGCCAAGCCGCTCGGCAGCCCGACGCACTTCGGAGCGAACGATGTCCAAGCCAGCCCCATCGCTGCCTGCTGCCTGCCCGACCCCCGTCGGCGCGCGGTACTCACCAAATATCCGGTGTAGCGTTGCGCCCCACTCTCCAGTCGTCACGCCCGCCTTGGCGCACGCAATTGACGGTTCCATGACATTGCGCCCTTCGCTCGCGGCTCGCGCGAGTTCCGCAAGCGCGGCTGTCACGGATACCATGTCGCGACCCTGACGCCACGCGCCCAGACGAGCGATCTGCTCCGCTTCTGTTTCCGGGCCAACGGTCAGCACGGCGCCTTCGCCTGCCGATAGCGGCGACGGCTCGGTCTCGGTGAAGCGATTGACGCCGACGACGACCTGCTCGCCGCTCTCGATCCGTCCCAGACGCGCCGTGTTGCTCTCAACCAGACGCCGCTTCATGTAGTCGATGGCAGCGACGGCTCCGCCCATCCGTTCAATCGTGGCGAGTTCGGCTCGCGCATCCTGCTTGAGTTGGTCAACCTTACGCTCGATCTCCGCCGAACCGTCGAAGATGTCTCCGTATTCCAGAAGATCCGTTTCATAGGCCAGAATCTGCTGCATCCTCAGCGACCATTGCTGATCCCATGGCCGCGGCAGTCCCAAAGCCTCGTTCCACGCAGGTAATTGCACGGCGCGCGCCCTGGCCCGTTTTGACAGCGTCACCGCCAGCATCTCAATCAGGATACGATAGACGTTGTTTTCCGGCTGCTGCTCGGTCAGCCCCAGTGAGTTGACCTGGACACCGTAACGGAACAGCCTGTGCTTCGGATCGCTCACGCCGTAGCGGTCACGCGTGATCTCGTCCCACAACTCGGCGAACGCGCGCATCTTGCAGATCTCGGTGATGAACCGCAGACCTGCATTCACAAAGAACGAGACGCGACCGACGACTGCGCCGAACGCCTCCGCATCAACGGCACCGGATGCCTTGACCGTGTCCAACACGGCGATCGCGGTCACCAGCGCAAACGCGACCTCCTGTACAGGTGTCGCCCCGGCTTCTTGCAGGTGATAGGAACACACATTCGTCGGATTCCACTTCGGCACCTCGCTGCACGAGAACACGATCGTGTCGCGGATCAATCGCAGCGACGGCTCGGGCGGGAATACGTATGTGCCGCGGGACAAGTACTCCTTGATGATGTCGTTCTGGATCGTGCCCGTGAGCGCACCGCGCGGCGCCCCCTGCTCGTCAGCAACCGCGATATAAAGCGCAAACAGCCAAGCCGCCGTCGC
This sequence comes from Pseudomonadota bacterium, assembly GCA_023428365.1. Taxonomy (GTDB): domain Bacteria; phylum Pseudomonadota; class Alphaproteobacteria; order Rhizobiales; family Hyphomicrobiaceae; genus ZC4RG25. The sequence goes on from JAEYYQ010000171.1 coordinate 1,963, forward strand.
GTTGATGGTCATGGAGGTATTCATGCGGTCGAGCGGAATGCCGTCGAGCAAAGTGCGCATGTCGCCGATATGCCCGATCGGTACACCGACCTTCCCGACTTCACCGAACGCGAGCACGTGGTCGCTGTCATACCCGGCCTGGGTTGGCAGATCGAAGGCGATGGAGAGGCCGGTCTGACCTTTGGCCAGGTTGCGCCGATAAAGAGCGTTCGACTCAACCGCGTTGGAATGCCCCGCGTAGGTCCGGATCATCCAGGGCTTATCGCGCTGGATTTCGGCTGCCCTGTCTTCCGGATTGGCCCGGACCATCGGAACGGCTCCTTCGCAAGTGCAGCAGGAGCTTACCGCAAGCGCGAGAATCCGCAAACGGACTTTGCCGCCACGAGCCGGAACAAAATTTCAATTGATTCAGCCATCCGCCTAGCGGGCGCCTAGGGCCAGGACAGTGCGATACACAAGGATCGTGGCCACGGCCCCCATCGTCATGCCCATGCCGGCGGCGACAGCGACGTCGAGGATTTTTTCGTCGCCAAGCGTGATCCCGTGGTCGCGCCAAACAGCAGTTGCCAGGAAGGCGGCGAACAAAGTCACGGGAGCAGCAGCAAACGCAAGGGCCGGCGACGGCATCATGGCTTTCATGATTGCGCTTCCGACCATGCAGATCACGACGATCAGCGTGGCGCTGATCCAATCAACCTCAAACAGGCTCATCCAGTAGTCAATCATGATGCGAATGCTCCCCCAGAGCGCATTTGCGAGCATCGCATCACTTCGCCAACAAACCGTTTCCGTCGCGAGCCGCGCACCGATCAGCCGCTTACCGACAGGCGTACCCTCACAACGAAAGATGACCTTTCCGGCGTCCTGCTGCAGTGCAATAATGGTCTTTGTGCGCCGCTCAACCTGAGCCGACCGGGAGCGAGACCATGTCCAAGTCGAACGCCGCAGTCAGCCACACAGACGATCCGACTCCATCATTCGCCGCTGCTCCGGCAGTCATCAAGGCGACCAAGTCCCTCTATGAAGTCGGCGAAATCCCACCATTGGGTCACGTGCCCAAGCAGATGTATGCCTGGGCCATCCGAAAGGAGCGGCATGGCGAGCCCGATACAGCAATGCAGGTGGAGGTGGTTCCGACCTGGGAGCTGGACAGCCACGACGTGCTGGTGCTCGTGATGGCGGCCGGCGTCAATTACAATGGCGTATGGGCCGCCTTGGGCAGACCGATCTCACCGCTCGATGGGCACAAAAATCCGTTTCACATCGCTGGCTCCGACGCCTCGGGCATCGTCTGGGCAGTCGGCTCGAAGGTGAAGCGCTGGAAGGTCGGCGACGAGGTCGTCATCCATTGCAACCAGGATGACGGCGACGACGAAGAGTGCAATGGCGGCGACCCGATGTTCTCGCCGTCGCAACGAATCTGGGGCTATGAGACGCCGGATGGCTCGTTTGCACAGTTCTGCCGGGTTCAGGATCGCCAGCTCATGGAGCGTCCGCGACATTTGACCTGGGAGGAAAGCGCCTGTTACACACTAACCCTCGCGACCGCCTACCGGATGCTCTTCGGCCATCGCCCGCACATCCTTCGACCCGGCCATAACGTGCTGGTGTGGGGTGCGTCCGGCGGCCTTGGCTCGATGGCGATCCAGCTCTGCGCGACCGCAGGCGCCAACGCCATCGGCGTCGTCTCAGACGAAGATAAGCGCGATTTCGTCATGCAGCTCGGCGCCAAAGGTGTCATCGACCGGCGCAAGTTCAAGTGCTGGGGCGAACTGCCCAAGGTCGGGACGCCGGAATACGACACCTGGTTCAAGGAGGTCCGCAACTTCGGCAAAGCGATCTGGGAGATCAGCGGTAAGGGTAACAACGTCGATTTCGTTTTCGAGCATCCCGGCCAATCGACCTTCCCGGTCTCGGTCTTTGTGGTGAAGCGCGGAGGCATGGTGGTCATTTGTGCCGGCACCACGGGCTACAACCTGACCATGGATGCGCGCTATCTCTGGATGCATCAAAAGCGCGTGCAAGGATCACACTTCGCCAACCTGCTGCAGGCTGTTCAGGCCAACAAGCTGGTCGTGGAGCGCCGCATCGATCCGTGCATGTCCGAGGTTTTTCCCTGGCAGCAGATCCCGAAGGCGCACATGCGGATGCTCCGCAATGAGCATAAGCCAGGTAATATGGCCGTGCTCGTCAACACGCCGACAACCGGCATGAGGACTTTTGAGGATGTGCTGGAAGCCTCGGCCGCGCGTTTCGGTTGACGCGCTGAGATTGTGGTGAAAGCATACTATTAACCATCTGCGTGCGACGATCGCCCGTAGAAACCTTGCCAGGAACCCCTTTGCTGTGGCGCAATTCTGCGTTGCAGATGGGCGGCGAATGGAGATTGCCGTGACGAACCAGGATGAAGGCGCCTTTCGTATGCGTGTTCGCGTGAAGGCCGGATCGCACAATTTGGCCGCACCGCCCCTTGCCAGCGCCAGTACGGAAGCGGGGGCATCTGCCGGCGGCGCGAAACCGAAATCGCTGATTGAGGCCCTCAAGCAAACCTCCACTCCTGCGCGCAACCGCAAGACCGCCGCGACCAAAGCTGCCGCTAAACGTCCCGCGAAGAAGAAGTCATCAGGCAAAAAGGCTTCAGAAACTCAGAACACGGACCGTGCCGAAATTCTCGCCGCCACTCAGTCCGAAAGCGACGATTTGGCCGCGTCCGATGTCACTGAATCCATTGCTTCGGCGCCGTCCAAGCAAGCTCCGCGGGATGTGATTTCCCCCAAGTCCGCATCATCCGGGCACGTCGCAGCCCGGCTCAAACATCTTGAGCGCCTCAGAGAGGCGACAGCAAGCCTCGAACTCGTCACCAGCGGCCACGTTGAGGAAGCGACTGTCGAGATCATCCATTACGACAAGCCGCGCACCGCAGCAGTCGCCGCCAAGGACTAAAGCTCAGCCACGCATGCAGGATTGCGGCAATTGCAGAACCGACTATTCTGCAATGCAGCAAAACTCACTATGCGCGGGGTTCTCATTTATGGCCGTTCAGCCAGCCAGCGCGGGCGTCGCAAATACCGCGGCCCTTCTCGATCAGGTGAACGCGGCTGTTTCAGCAGCCGACCAGCTTCTCCACGTTGCAAAATCCAGCGTCCGAGCGGAGCTCGCCATCGTTGGAGACCTCGACGCGGGACAGCATGTTGCGCACAGCCTTGCGTGGCTTGCGACGTACGTCGAGGCGCTGCGGCAGATCACAAGGTGGGCCAAACGCCTTGACGAGACCGGGACGTTTGGAGAGTTGGAGCAACTCCTCCTCGCTTTGAGCGTGGGGGAATATTCCGCGCAGATCGCCGGCGGCATCCCGATGAGCCAGAGTGAAACGGCGCGCCTGACTGATATGGGCGTGAGTGCGGATGCGATCCAACGCTTTCAGGAACGCACGGCGTCGATCATTGCCCTCGGCACGAGCAACCGAACCAAGCAACGCCTTGCGGAACTGATCGCCGAACTGGCGCCGGGTGATCTTGCCGGCCACAGCGGCCTCGATGAAACGCACGCAGCCATTCAGGAGCAGATGCGCCGTTTCGCGGATGTCGAAGTCACGCCATATGCTCATCAATGGCATCTCGCCAACGCCTACATCCCTCTCGACGTCATCGGCAAACTCGGCGAACTGGGCGTTTTCGGCATTACTTTGCCGGAGGAATTCGGCGGCCTCGGGCTTGGCAAGGAGGCGATGTGCGTCGTCTCCGAAGAACTGTCGCGCGGCTATATCGGCGTCGGCTCTCTGGGAACGCGCTCGGAAATTGCCGGCGAACTGATCCTCGCGAACGGTACGGACGAGCAGAAGCGCAAGTATCTGCCGCGCATCGCCAGCGGCGATCTTCTGCCGACGGCTGTTTTCACCGAGCCCGACACCGGATCCGATCTCGCCTCGCTGAAGACGCGCGCGATCCCGGAAGGCGATGTCTACAAGGT
>JAEYYQ010000174.1 GCA_023428365.1 Pseudomonadota bacterium
TGTAGGCGTTGAGCGGCGAGCCCGAGATCCACACTCCGTCGAAATCGCGGACGCTCATGCCCTGCGGAAAATGCTCTCCGTCAGCGACACGCAGCGTGAAATAGTCGAGCGTCGGCCCATTTGGCAGATGCTGGTTGAGCGACTCGCGGATGAGGGTGTCATAAGGCCTGCATCCCGCCTGAACGAGATTGTTTTCACCAGCCAGCGGTGTTCCGTTGAAGACGAGAATGCGCGGCATTGAAATTCGTGGTCCCTGGGATTCGGTACGGTCCCAGACTATCGCACGTCCTGTCCCGACCACGATCGCGACGTGGCGCCCCAGTGGTCGCTTACACCGCGTGAGGAAGCGCCCAGGTGCACAGCGCGTCCTAGGCCCTTCCCATCTGCTAGTGAGCGACCGGTTCGATCCTGAGTATCGTTCCGTGCACCGCCGTCACCCGAGCCTGCACACCAGCGGGCATATCCGGCCCCTCAGCCGACCACACGCTGTCACCGACGCGCACGCGGCCGCGACCACCCGCAATCGCGGCTTCGACGGTGACAATCCGCCCGACGTATTGCTGGGCACGCACATTCAGATCGGGCTGATCGCTGGTCGCGACGTCGGACCGCGCAAAACGCCGGACCGCAAGGACCGTCAGCATGGAGACCACGCCAAAGACAATCACCTGCCACTGCCAGCTGAAGTCGATCCCGAGTGCGATCAGCCCGACAATGAACGCAGCCAGACCGAACCACAGCAGGTAGACACCCGGCATCATTGTTTCGAGGACGAGCAGAATGATGCCGAGGAAGAACCAGTTCCAGGTTCCAAGACCCCAGATGAAATCGATGATCGGTTGCATGGAGACGCTGGCCTAGAGCTGCGGAACCGTGACGCGCGGCGAGCCCGACCGGGGCGGCGGCTGCTTCGGTGACGGCGATGATCCGCCACTACCTCCACCGTTGAAAGCCTCACCGGTAATCTGCGCCAGACCTGCCAGCGACCCGATGACTGCCGATGCCTCCAGCGGCATCATGATGACCTTCTGGTTCGGCGCCTTCGCCAGAGATTCCAGTGCCTTTACGTAGTTATTAGCAACGAAATAGTTAATCGCCTGGACGTTACCGTCCGCAATTGCATTGCTGACCATGCGGGTTGCCTCGGCTTCGGCCTGGGCTTCGCGCTCGCGAGCTTCAGAGTCCCGGAATGCAGCTTCGCGACGGCCTTCCGCAGCCAACACCACCGCTTGCTTCTCGCCTTCTGCCTTCAAAATAGCCGCAGCCCTGAGACCCTCAGCCTCCAGGATCTGCGCGCGCTTTTCGCGCTCCGCCTTCATCTGCCGCGCCATGCTGTCGACAAGGTCGCTCGGTGGCGCAATATCCTTGATCTCGATGCGGGTGACTTTGACGCCCCACGACTCGGTCGCATGATCGACGACATGCAGAAGCTTAGCGTTGATCTGATCACGGTTGGACAGCAGCTCATCGAGATCCATGGAGCCCATGACCGTGCGGATGTTGGTCATCGTCAGATTGATGATCGATTCTTCGAGCTGATCGACCTCGTAGGCCGCACTGGCGGCGTTCAGCACCTGATAGAACGTCACGCCATCGACCCGAACCATGGCGTTGTCACGGGTGATGACATCCTGGCTGGGGATCTCGATCACCTGCTCCTTCATGTTCATTTTCGCGCCGATGCGCTCCATGACGGGGATCAGGATATGCAGACCGGGGGTCAAGGTCCGCGTGTAACGGCCGAAATTCTCAACTGTATAGTTCATTCCCTGCGGAACGACTTTGACCGTGGACCATAATGCCGCGAAGGCAAATATGATCACGAGAATACCGAAAATCTCCACCCCGCCCACGATCTTACCCTCCGTCGAGCCACCACCCGTCAAAATCCGTAGGGTGACTATAAGCCAATTTTCGCGCCCGTTTTACGGCGTGGAGCCGAAGTTTCCGTAAAAGAATGATTAACGAAAGATAAAATCCGGGACGCTAAAGCCAGCCCATCAGCTCTCGCCGAACAACATGCTCGATGACCCGCAATCCTTCGGGACTGTCATTGAGCGCGGGAATATACGCGTAGTTCTCGCCGCCATTTTCCATGAAGTAGCCGCGATTCTCGACGTCGAGTTCCTCCAAGGTTTCAAGGCAATCAGCGCTGAAGCCCGGGGCGACGATGGCCATTCTCTTGATGCCGGATTTCGCTAATCGCTTGATGGTCTCATCCGTGTATGGCTGCAGCCAGACATCGTTGCCGAAGCGGGACTGGAACGTCGTGTGCCATTGCGCTTCCGGCCAGCCGAGCTTTTCGCGCAGAAGCCGAGACGTCTCCTTGCACTGATCGGGATAGGGATCGCCCTGCAGCGCGTAATTTTCCGGCATCCCATGGAAGGTGGCGATGAAGGCTTCCGGCTTGAAGGAGAGCTTTGCCAACCCCGCATCAATCGATGCTGCGAGCGCGTCGATATAAACAGGGTCGTCGTACCAGGCCGGCGCCACACGCACGTAAGGCTGCCAGCGCATCTCCATCAGCGCACGGAATGCCTGATCACAGGCGGTGGCCGACGTGGGAGCGGCATATTGCGGATAGAGCGGTACCAGGAGAATGCGGTCGCATCCTTGCTCCTGCAGCGCCTTGATCCGACTTTCGGTCGTCGGGTTGGCATAGCGCATTGCCCAATCGACGACGATCCGAGGGTCTGACGAAAACGCAGCCGCGAGTTGTTCAGCCTGACTGCGGGTAATGGTCTTCAGCGGGCCTTCGTTGCGGTCCTTGTTCCAGATCGCATCGTAGTCCTTTCCCTTCGGACCCGGGCGTTTGGTGAGAATGATCAAATTGAGGATCGGCCACCAGATCAGGCGCGACGTTTCGATTACCCTGCGATCCGATAGGAATTCCTTCAAATAGCGACGCATCGACCAATAGTCGGTCGCGTCGGGCGTGCCCAGATTGAGAAGCAGAACTCCGATACGTCCCGAGCGCGCTTTTGAATAGCTGGCAGGCCGTTGGTTCGGCGCCTCGCTTAGAGCGGCTTTCGGAATTTCGTTCATCGCGACAGCACCTCCCGGAGGGCTTCGATTGCCCGCATTGTCTGGAGATGTGTTTCCGGCAAAACGTCAGGAAACGCCACCCTGCGTCGTGCCGCAGGTGAAGGTCAGACGACCTTGTTAACCGTCTGCACGGAGACATCGGCGTGCCGGTTCTTGGTCTTTTCGTCCGGTTCGCCGGTCAGTGCTGCTATTTTGCCTGCCGCTTCCCAGTACGTCCCAATCCTGTGACAGTGGTCCTTGGCGCTTTCGGCCAGCAGACGAGCCCCGAGCGGCTGACATTGAGCCCTTATCTCGGCCTGCCGCGTCGTACAGTAAGCTTCGATTTGTTGCCGTCCCCGCGCACTAACCGGCAAATCGGGATGAGCAGCAAAATAGGCGAGCAACAACGCGATATCGTGATCTTCCCCGAGCAGTTCGGAAATCTGCCGGGCAGCGCGCGCGCGCGGCAGCACAGCCTCCGGCCACGCTTTCGACAGCAGGAGCATTTGCCGCCAATGATGCTGAATGGTTTTGCGCCATTCGTGCGAGCTTTCCTCGCATGGCTGCGCATAAGCCTCCTTGAACGCGCTACGACAGGAGGCATAGCTGCGTTTCAGTCCGGGCCGGATCAGTTCGAAGCCTTCCCCGTCCAACTTGGTTCGACGCAAGGCCGTGAGCGACTGGCGGAGCATGGCAGCAGCCTGCTCGTGTCCTTGATCCGCTGCTTTATTGTCGAGACCTTCGCGCGTCGCAGCAATCGCCTCGCGGAGCTTTGCAATCACCGCAGTCGGCACCGAACCGTGGCTCGCCTCGATCTTGAGCAGCGTCTGATCTATGACGTGAATATCGCGCCGCGCCGACAGCATGCGCCCAACGTCGCGCATCCGTGCGTTCTCGCGCTTGAAAACCACTTCACCCAAGACTGGACGCACCAAGCGAAGAAGGGCGCGTGTCCGTTTCAGATTCTTGCGCGCTTCGTGGATCTGGACTGGATCGCAGACAGGAGAGGCCAAACGCTTCTCCGCAGCCCCGATCTGCTGTGAAGCTATCCGCCGGAAACCTTTCGCTAAAGGCTCGTCTGTTTTGAACCGGTAGGCCATGAAACCTTCATCTGGGCAGGCGCCAAGCACCTTTCCAGTGCCCCTCCGGTCTTCCGGAGCAAAATCCGGGCGAATTTTAGCAGGCTTTCACACCGACGGCTGATGTTTCACAAAAATCTACAGTAAATTGAAATTGCTATATTTTTATCGATATCGATCTGCCCATTCGAGCCAAACGCCGACACGCGCAACCGGATCGGGATGGGTGAAGAAATCGGTAATCACAGCCGCAGAATCGGCACCTACTGCAATCACATCCGGCGCGCGTTCCGGCGTTATTCCGCCGATTGCGACGAGCGGCAGGTCACCGATCCGAGACTTCCAATCGCGAATCCGATCCAGACCCTGCGGCGACCATTTCATCGCTTTCAGCTTGGTTTCCCATATCGGTCCAAGCGCCACATAGTCCGGCTTCGCGGCCAGCGCGATATCCAGTTCTTCGTAGCTGTGCGTGGAAATACCGACGCGAATGCCGCGCGCCTTGATCGATGGCATATCCGCTTCGGCCAAGTCCTCCTGACCGAGATGGATATAATCGGCACCGAGATCGATGGCCTCGCGCCAGTAATCGTTAACGATCAGCTGGCACCCATGACGACGGCACACGTCGAGACTACCGGCGATCTGTCGCTTCACCTCGTCAGTTGACGCATCCTTGAGACGAAGCTGCACCATGCGCACGCCAAGTGGAACGATCCGTTCCATCCACGCGAGATCCGGCACGATCGGATAGAAGACATCAATGCCCGATGCGCGGCTCATGACTTGCGTTCCAGATCAAAGAACGGCGTTCCCGCCACCGGCGTCGACGGCTCGGCCATGTCGCGCATTTCCATCAAACCGGCCTCGAACGCGGCGCGCCCGGCATCGATGGAATTGGCGAAGGCGCGGGCCATGCGGACCGGATCACCAGCCTTAGCGACAGCCGTGTTCAACAGTACCGCATCGTAGCCCATTTCCATCGCCTCAGCGGCGTGCGACGGGGCGCCGATACCGGCGTCGATGATCAGCGGAACCCCTGGAAAATAGCTGCGCATGGTGCGCAGCGCGTAGCGGTTATTGAGGCCACGGCCAGTCCCGATCGGCGCACCCCACGGCATCAGCACTTCACAACCGGCCGACATCAATCGTTCGGCGGCACCGAGATCCTCGGTCGTGTAAGGAAACACGTGAAACCCATCATTCACGAGGGCCGTCGCAGCCTCGACCAGACCGAACAGGTCGGGCTGCAAGGTATCGTCATTGGCGATCACCTCGAGCTTGACCCAATCCGTGTCGAACAGTTCGCGCGCCATCTGCGCGGTCGTGATCGCTTCCTTCGCGGAACGGCACCCAGCGGTGTTCGGCAACACGCGGCCGCCCCGACCGCGGATCAGATCCCAGAACCGTTGGCCGTTGGTCCCACCCGCTGACTCGCGGCGCACCGACACCGTTACGATTTCGGATCGCGACGCCTTCACCGCGTTTGCAAGCACCTGCGGCGAAGCATACTGCGCCGTCCCGAGCAGCAGCCGGGAAGAAACCGTCGCCCCGTAGAGGGTCAGCGGGCTCGCGCCCTGAATTTCGGTATCAAGAGCGTTCATTGATCCTCAACCGCCTTGGCGCGGCGACACGACCTCGATCTGATC
>JAEYYQ010000220.1 GCA_023428365.1 Pseudomonadota bacterium
AGATTGACCTTCAGCTCACCCGTCTCAATGACCGACTGAGCGTGTCCCTTGGAGCGGCGCACGATCGCATGAATGCGGGCGACCAGCTCGTCCTTATGGAACGGCTTGGTCATGTAATCGTCCGCGCCGAAGCCCAAACCACGAACCTTATCCTCGATACCGGCCAGACCCGACAGGATCAGAATAGGGGTAGAAACTTTGCTGACCCGCAAAGTCTTCAACACCTCATATCCGCTCATGTCTGGCAAATTCAGATCCAGGAGAATAATGTCGTAGTCGTAGAGCTTGCCGAGATCCACGCCCTCTTCGCCGAGGTCAGTCGTATATACGTTGAAGCCCTCCGACTGGAGCATCAGCTCGATGCTCTGCGCGGTCGCGCTATCGTCTTCGATCAGAAGGACTCTCATCCTATTCCTCTCTTCCAAGACCCGAGTGCCAACGGGTCCGCCGCCCCAATTTGAAGAGCACGCGTTCAAAAACTTACCTAAATTATCGTTAGATATTTACACAAGAGAGGTTAACAAAGCCTAATCATGATTGCCGGATGGTAACCAACAGATCCGCCAAAACAACGACCACGCCTATCTCAACACTCGAACACAACAGTCCGACACGAAACCCATCGATGAGGGTGGACTATTCAACGACATCACCAATGAACACGGAAAAGTGTTCATGTGCTGTTCGGATGACGTCTCTTGCTGCCCCCACAGTTCGCCAAACTACTGTAGCTCCCAAGGCCCGAGCCCCCTCGACCTTAGAAGCCGCTCAGCAATCCCGCGACGAATCTACGATTAACAGAATTCGCCTGGACGCCCTAGAGTCGGCGGGTGGAATTGTGACGTCTTCGGTTGTCCACAACTTGTTGTTCGGCGACCGTGGCTTTACCGCAACTTAAGCCGTGGTCTGTATAGTGCGCGTGTGGGCCGGCTGACGCATCCCTCTCTGGTTGTGATTTATCCTTTATGCAGAAGAGACGGGTCGACTGCGTCATCTGGCATGAGTATTGAATAGGCTGGCTTAGGTCAGATACTGTTCGAGTGTGTCAGGGGTATCGAACATGAAGTCACGGGAGACGAGCTTCCGCCTCAAGCGTTTCGAGGTTGAAGAGAAGCGGCGCAAAGTAGCGGACATCGAACTTATGATCCGCGAATTCGAGCACATGGCATCCGAGCTCGATCGTCAGGTCCAATCGGAAGAAGATCGCACCGGCATTAAAGATCGCGGACACTTCGCTTATTCGACGCTGGCCAAGGCAGCTGCGCAGCGGCGCGACAACCTGCGCGCGTCGGTCAGCAATCTGCAGATCAAACTCGAGTCCGCCGTACGCGAGCGCGATGACGCGTGCGCGGATTTCGACCGTAACGCGCCCGAGGCCCAGCGCGAAATCGACCGGATGCCGCGGCGCCCGGAGCGCAGCCCTAACGCTTTCATGCGCTAATCCCACGCGCTGCAGACAACCGCCGCGAGGGTGGCGCGTCATGCGGCAGGTGAGATCGTGTTTGGTCATCCCCATGGACACCGGAAGCCGTCGGCAGGCGGCCTCCTGTCTCATGAAAAGTCATCAGCGGGGGTTGCAGCCTCCACCCGCGTCTGAGTAGCTTCGCTCCCCATCTCCGGTCGCACCGAGATCCGTGATGGCGGGGTGACGACGAGGCATGAACCGACAGCAAAGCCAACTGTGCGCAGCAATCGGCCTGACCTTTTGGGTTGGGGCGTGCGCGGATGGCGCAAAGCTCCCCGAAATCCCTAAACTCGTCAGCGCGGTTCCAGGTGAGCCGATGCGCGCGCCCGGATCGGTGTCGGAGGTCTACGCCCGCATCGCGCAGGGCACCCGAGGCTGCTGGTTTGGCTCCGATGGCGCGCTCAAGACGACACACATCTTCCATGCGGACATGACCCCGGCTTCACGCGGTGAAGTTGCAGAGATCACTGTTCACGAGTATCAGCCGAAAGCTGAATCGCGCTGGGGCAAACGCGTTTTCCTCGTCACCCTCCACCCTGCAGACGGGCAGACAGCCATCGCGGTCGAGAACCTCTCGATGCCCGATCCGGTCGGCGGTCAGATGCGTGCGGATGTTTTTCAATGGAGTCAGGGCGGAACCGGTTGCACGACCGGCAAAGCAGCCCCGGAAACTCCCAAAGAGCAAATCGCACCGGAAGCTGCCTCGAAGGCGCCGCTACAGCCGAAGAATGCGGCACGCGCGCGCTAGGCACGATCAGTGCGTGGCTCCAATGTCGGCGCGGCGGAAGGTCCGCTCTGCGCCCGGCTCGCTACTCCCGATAATCCTGAACGCGCGTCGCCCGCAAACCCGGAAGCCCGTGTTTGTCGATAGAGCGCTGCCAGCTCAGGAATTCATCGACCGTCAGAGTATAGCGCTCGCACGCTTCCTCCAGGCTGAGGAGTCCACCGCGAACAGCGGCGACGACCTCTGCTTTTCGGCGAATGACCCACCGCTTCGTATTGCGAGGCGGCAAATCGGCAATTGTCAAAGGACTGCCGTCAGGCCCGATGACGTAGCGAACTCTCGATCTGTACTGTTGTTCGACCATGGCACTTCTACGCAAAACTTGATGACCATCGCAGGATCATGGACCTGCCGTCTTAATATCACTCTAAATGATGAGGTAAATATACCATATAAGACTGTGCCAATGGGCTCCAATACAGAAGTTAACCTTTATTTACATTCAGATACCCTCAATCAAAAACTCGCGAAATCTGGTGAACGTGACCACTCGCCTCGTCTGCTGTGAGCCGACTTGCCTCCGCCGGCCAATAGGGCCATAAGTTGCGGCTTCCGGTTGTCGGCGCACCGCAGTGTCGCGATGTCCATTTGCTGCGCCGCCGGGTGATTTGGATCGCAACGATGAGTCTCCATCGCTGAGATGACGTCCGTTCAGTCAGCCCTGTCGCGAATTGGTGAGCCCGTACCCGTTGAGCAGCGGCGCCGCGTGGTCGTCGCCATGTCCGGTGGCGTCGACTCCTCCGTGGTTGCCGCCCTGCTGAAACGGCAGGGCCATGACGTCATCGGGATCACCCTGCAGCTCTACGACCATGGCGCCGCCGTCGGGCGCCAGGGAAGCTGTTGCGCCGGCCAGGATATCCATGACGCGCGCAGGGTCGCCGAGACGATCGGAATTCCGCATTATGTGCTCGACTACGAGCGGCGCTTCCAGCAGTCGGTGATGTCGGCATTTGCTGACAGCTACATTGCCGGCGAGACGCCCATTCCATGCGTCACGTGCAATCAGAAGATCAAGTTCCTCGATCTTCTGGATACGGCCGCTGAACTCGGTGCCGATGTGCTCGCGACCGGGCATTATATCGAGCGGCGCGAGGGACCCGAGGGTCCTGAGCTTTATCGCGCCATCGATGGCGCGCGCGATCAGAGCTACTTCCTTTTCGCGACGACCCCTGACCAGCTCAAGCGGCTGTGGTTCCCGTTGGGCGGACTGCGCAAGCCGGATGTGCGCGAACTGGCCAGGGAAATCGGATTGTCCGTCGCTGAGAAGTCCGACAGTCAGGACATCTGCTTCGTCACTTCGGGGCGCTATACGGATATCATCGCGCGGCTGCGACCGGACGCGGCGGATCCCGGTGAGATCGTTCACGTCGACGGACGAGTGCTTGGCCGTCATAACGGCGTGATGCATTACACCGTTGGCCAGCGGCGCGGTCTCAATCTGGCGAGCAGCGAACCGCTTTACGTCGTGCGCCTTGAAGCCGATGCGAAACGCGTCGTGGTCGGACCGCGCTCGAGTTTGCGCACGGACGTTTTGCAGCTCAAGGACGTCAACTGGCTCGGGTCAACTTCTTTGGCCACTGTTGCACGCGAGGGGCTTGCCATTCACGCGCGCATCCGCTCCACTCATACTCCTGTTGCCGCAATTCTCGTGCTTGATGAGCGCGGGGATTCG
>JAEYYQ010000238.1 GCA_023428365.1 Pseudomonadota bacterium
GATCGTCTTCCGCAAACTCGGTGAGCAGCAGCGCGTCCGGCTTACCGCGCACGTAGGTTTCCATCACCGGTCGGAACATGGCGATATCGCGCGCGAGTTCGATCAGTGTGCGGTCGACGACTTCGACGGCGACCGGCCCAAGGCGAACGATATGCTGCGCGGCCTCCATCGCGGCGCGGAAGGGCGCGAAGTGGCAGATGCCCAACGCCTTGTTTTTCGGCTGCCGGGAAAGCTTCACCTTGATCCGTCGCGACAGGGCCAGCGTGCCCTCCGAACCGATCAGCAGCGTCGCGAGATTGAGCGGCTTATTCCCTGGCACCAGAGCATCGAGCAGATAACCGCCGACCCGCCGCGAGACCGGAGGAAATGCGTGCGAAATATGCTCCAACTCACGCTGGCCCAGCGCGGCGAGATCGCGAAAAAGAGCTTCCGCCTCTCCACCGCCACTCGGCACTGCGGTCATCTCGGCAAACCGCGCAGCCGTGCCGTCCGGCAAGTACGCATCGATCGCCTCGACGTTGTCGCGCATAATGCCGTAGCGTAGCGAGCGCGTGCCGCACGAATTGTTCCCCGTCATGCCGCCAATGGTGGCGCGGCTTGCGGTCGAGACATCCACCGGAAACATAAGACCGGTCGATTTCAGCTGCCGATTCAGCTCCTCCAGCACAATGCCCGGCTCGACGACGCAGGTGCCTCCATTCGCGTCGAGTTCGACGATCCGGTTCAGATACTTCGTGTAATCGATCACCAGCGCGCGCCCGACCGTCTGGCCGGATTGCGAGGTTCCACCGCCACGCGGCAATACCGGGATACCCGCCTCGCGCGCGATTTCGAGCGCAGCGCGCACATCGTCGTCAGACTTTGGAATAACAACGCCCACCGGCTCGATCTGATAAATCGAGGCATCGGTCGAATAACGCCCGCGATTGAAGCGGTCGAAGAGAACCTCGCCCTCAATCTCCTTACGAAGCCGCTCCGCAAGGACGTGATTGGCCGGCACGTGTGAATTCATGATGCCCCTTTATTTCGGCGCTTCCTCGACCTCTTACGGCGCATCTTTCCACGATGCGTCTTGAATGCTTAGACGGCAATCGCATACAACCGGTCTAAGCAGCAAGAGATCGTCGCACGACGGTCCCGGGAGGAAATTCGAATATGTCCAATACGCCCCGCCGTGCAGGCCGCCATTTTCTGCAGATCCCCGGGCCAACCCCCGTACCGGATCGCGTTTTGCACGCAATTGCGATGCCGACCATCGATCATCGCGGTCCGGATTTCCAGGCGCTCGGAAAGCGCGTGCTCGCCGGTATCAAGCCGATCTTCAAGACCCAGGGCCACGTGTTCATCTATCCTGCGTCCGGAACCGGCGCGTGGGAAGCCGCGCTCGCTAACACGCTATCGCCCGGCGACACGGTGTTGATGTTCGAGACCGGCCACTTTGCGACGCTCTGGCGGAATATGGCCGAGAAGCTCGGCCTCAAGCCCGAATTCATCTCTTCGGACTGGCGCACAGGCGCTGATCCGGCCGCGATCGAGACCCGACTACGCGAGGACAAGTCCCACGCGATTAAAGCCGTGTGCGTCGTCCATAATGAGACCTCAACCGGCTGCGTCTCGCCAATCGGTGCTGTTCGTAAGGCAATTGACGCAGCGGGCCACCCGGCGCTGCTGCTCGTCGATACCATTTCGTCGCTGGCTTCCATCGACTATCGGCATGATGATTGGGGTGTGGACGTCACGGTTTCGGGATCTCAGAAGGGTCTGATGCTCCCGCCTGGCCTGTCGTTCACGGCCGTGTCCGATAAGGCGATGGCAGCGTCAGCGGGCTCGAAATTGCCGAAGCTGTTCTGGTCTTGGGCTGAAATGGTGCCGCACAACAAGAACGGCTTCTTCCCCTACACGCCGGGCACCAACCTGCTTTACGGCCTCGCCGAAGCCATCGACATGCTGAACGAGGAAGGCCTGGATCGGGTTTTTGCGCGGCACGATCGGCACGCGGAGGCGACGCGCCGCGCGGTGCGGGCCTGGGGGCTAGAAGTCCTTTGCCGCGATCCAAATGCATATTCGTCCTCGCTGACCGCCGTGCTCATGCCGGAAGGCCATGATGCCGACCGTTTCCGCCAGATCGTTCTCGATCATTTCGACATGTCGCTGGGAACCGGCCTGACCAAGCTCGCCGGCAAGGTTTTCCGGATCGGCCATCTGGGCGATACCAACGACCTGACCATCCTCGGAACCCTCGCGGGCGTCGAAATGGGTCTGGCGCTGGCGGGCGTGCCGCATAAGCCGGGCGGAACACAGGCCGCCATGAGCTATCTTGCCGAGACCAGCAAGGCCGCCGCGTAGCAATCCGGACATTCTGTGTGCAGCGCACCATCGAAGGCGGCCCATTTTGGCCGTCCGCAATAGGGCGTGTGCAAACTTAAAGATACCATATCCACTTGAGTTAATTTCTCGTCGGAGAGCGAACCGCTATGGTCGTTCATGACAGTTTCATGACAGTATATCTGCCATCGAACCATGACCGACCAGACAGCGACCGAGATCGCGCGGCGGACGCCTTCGAGTTCCAGCTCGCGCGAGCTGCGTCCGCTCACCGCCTATGCTCTGTCCGGCGCGGTG
The DNA here is from genome assembly GCA_023428365.1 of Pseudomonadota bacterium. GTDB lineage: Bacteria > Pseudomonadota > Alphaproteobacteria > Rhizobiales > Hyphomicrobiaceae > ZC4RG25. Next base: position 2,623 of record JAEYYQ010000238.1, read on the forward strand.
TTTCTCGCGGTCATCACGTCCCGCTGGGGCACTGAAGGCGGGCTGGCGACTTCGCTATTTGCGGCCGCGAGCTGCCTGACACTCGGCGCGTTCCTCGTCGTCCTGACGCGCCGTGTTTTGTTTGCAACGATTGCAGTGTCCGCGCTCGCCTTACTGATCGTCCTCGGGGCGAGCATCAAGCACAAGAAGATGAACATGGTCATGCACGCGTATGACCTCGTCTTCTATCTGAGCTCCTGGTCCACGGTGACGTATTTGTGGGAGGACTATCGGCGATACGTCGTGATCATCGGCGTATCGGTCATCGTCGCAGTGATCATCTGCTGGAGCGCCTACCGTATCGATGGCAGTCGCGTTTCCAGACCGGTTGCCGCGTTGACGATGGCCCTGTTTGCGACGATTGCCCATGGCGCGCTCGAGGCCAAGGGCGAACGCCGCCACACGGAATTCGCCTACTCCGGCCAATACCTGACGTATTTCTTCTCATCTTGGCCGGAGACCTTCGAGACGTTCTGGCGTGGGCAACTGCTGGAAGCTGCGCTGCGCTCACCGGAACCCGCATTCCGCACGCCGCTGACGTGCAATCCGACGACGAAGGCACCGAACATCATCCTGATCCATCAGGAATCCGTTGTCCCGCCGAGCTACTTTCCGACGCTCAAATATGACAGCGGCCTGAAGTCGTTTTTCCAGTCGCATGACGGGCGCATGCACAAGATGCGCGTCGAGACCTACGGCGGTGCGTCATGGCTCAGCGAGTTCTCGCTGCTGACCGGTCTGTCCACGTATTCGTGCGGCAGCATGCGGTCGTTCGTCCAGCTCCTCATGGCTGACAAGATGAACGACACGCTGCCGGAGTCGCTGGCGCGCTGCGGCTATCGCAACATGCTGTTCTATCCGATGCTGCGTAACTTCGTGTCGAACGACCGATTCTATTCGGCTATCGGCCTGACGGAGATCTTCGATCTCAAGGACCAGAAAGCCCGCGTCGTCAATGAGCGCGACCGGTTCTATTACACCAACGCCATGAACGAGATGGAGCGCCACTTCCGCGGCTCGGCGCAACCCGTGTTCACGTTCATCCAGACGATGGCGACGCACTGGCCATATACGACCAAGTTCAGTCCTGAACTCGACGTTCCCGGTGGTGGCCCCGGCACTCACCCTGAGATGCACGAGTACTTGCGGCGGCTTTCCATCGCGCACATGGACTATGACTATCTCAAAGCCGAACTTGCGCGCCGCTTTCCAGGCCAGGAATTTCTGATCGTCCACTACGGCGATCACCATCCGATGGCGACGCGTATGCTGCTCGGCTTCGATGAGCGCACAGAGGCGGAGGACGTTGCCCTTGACGTCAATTCTGTCGGCTTCCTCACCTACTTCGCGATGGAGGGCATCAACTACCAGCCGCCTACACTGCCGAAACAGGATGTCGTCGATATCCCTTACCTGGGAACACTGATCCTCGATTCGGCGCGGCTGCCGCTGTCGGAAGCCAATCGGGAACGCAAGCGCCTGTTGGAGCATTGTTCGGGCCGCTATTTCAGTTGTCCGGATCGTGGAGCCATCCTGCGATTTCACAGGAGATTGATCGATTCCGGCCTGGTGCAGGCCCGCTGAGCGGCCTTTCGCCCCGTATCTCTCATTGCCGGCTCTGAATTGCATTAAACTAGGTGAGGGCCTTTTCGCCTATCGCCATATCGCGTGGCCGGAATCGAGCGCGAACCGTGAGTTGCCGCCATGACCCACTCCCTGCGTACGCTGCTTTCACAGAACTTTGCAGTAAACACCTCGCGTTCGTTTCCGGCTCGCGTCACAGCATTGATCCGCGATCACGACGATCGCAGCGAGCGCATCATCGGATGGGCGCAACTTGGCCTGGTGTTGATCCTGTCCGCGCTCTACATCATCGCGCCCCGGCCTGCGGATGCTCCGCCGCGCATGCTGGGCGACCCCGTGCCGACAGTCTTGAGCGCTTACTTCGTATTCACGGCTTTTCGTTTGTTTCTCGCCTACCGCGGCCGCATCCCCGGCTGGATCCTGCTGATTTCCATCATTGTCGACGTGGGGCTGCTGCTGGCATTGATCTGGTCGTTTCATGACAACTACGGCCAGCCGCCAGCCTTCTCCCTGAAGGTGCCGACGTTCGTTTATATCTTCGCGATTATCGCCATGCGGGCATTACGCTTCGACTATCGGTATGTCCTCGCGGCTGGCGTGGCGGCAGCTGTGGGCTGGGCGCTGCTGGTGGGCTTGGCCGTTATGGAAAGTCCGCCCGATACGATCACACGCAACTTCTCGACTTATCTCAACAGCAATCACATTCTGATCGGCGCGGAATTCGACAAAATCATAACGGTGCTGATGGTGACGGTATTGCTCGCTGCCGCCATCCGCCGCGCGCAAAACACGTTGCATGTGGCGGTGAGAGAGGAAACGGCGGGCAAAGAGATCCGACGCTTTCTCTCCGGCGGAGTCGTCGATGCGATCACCCAGTCGGAGCACGCGATCGAAGCGGGCGAGGCAGCAGAGCGGCACGCAGCCATTCTCATGCTCGATATTCGCGGCTTTACGCGATTGTCGACGACACTCCCGCCAAAAGCTGTCGTTGAAGTGCTCACCGGGTTTCACGCACGGATCGTGCCGATTATCGAGAAGCATGGCGGTGTGATCGACAAATTTCTCGGTGATGGCGTGATGGCTACGTTCGGCGCCATCGAGCCATCCCCTACTGCGGCTGCGGACGCAGTGCGCGCCTTGGAGGAGATCATGGCCGAGGCGGATCTCTGGGGCCACGCGCCACATGCAGGCCCTGCTCTGGAAATCAATGGCGCGGTCGCGTCCGGGGCTGTCGTGTTTGCTACGCTCGGAAATGGCGAGCGTCTCGAATACACGGTGATCGGAGAGGCCGCGAACCTTGCAGCCAAACTTGAGAAGCACAACAAGATCGAAGCTACCCGCGCACTCGTGTGCGCGAACACCTACGATCTGGCCGTCGCCCAGGGCTATAGTCCGACGCGCGCACATGAACGCCGCGGACAGTGCCGCGTGGCGGGCGTGCTGGAACCGATGGATATCGTTGCGCTTGCCGTGCATTCATGACGGCGACGGCGGCGCGAGAGATTTCAGATCTTATCGCTGAGCAGATGGCTCTGCACGCCCTTCGGTGACAATTTCGGGCGCGCGCTGGTGAGACGACCCGTGGCGACCCCCGCCCAGCCGATCTCACCCGAAAGCCGTCCATATTCGATCTTCGGACAACGGTTCATGATCACGGTGAGCCCAGCGGCTTCGGCTTCTGCCTTGGCCTGCTCATTGCGTACGCCAAGCTGCATCCAGATCACGCGCACGCCAAGCCGGTCCTTATGCGCGAGAGCTTCGCGGGTGACTTCAAGAGCCGCCTCGGAATTGCGGAAAATATCGACAAGCCCGATCGGCGCAGGAACGTCGGCGAGCGAGGCATAAACCTGCTGACCCAGCAGCTGCTGCCCGACGAGACCGACGTTGACGGGCACTACGCGATACCCCTTCCCGAGAAGATACTTCATCGCGAAGTAGCTCGGCCGGCTTGTGTTCGCACTCGCCCCGACCATGGCGATCGACGTGTTGTCGCGCAGGACGGAGGCAATCAGATCGTCGGAGTAGGTCTCTTGGCTCATGCGCCGTTGCTAGCAGGGCTGGGATCGTCAGGCAATGTGACACGGCCTGATGCGTCCAGCGACCAGAACGGATTGTGCGCGACTTCCCACAGATGCCCATCCGGATCCGCGAAATAGCCGCTGTAGCCGCCCCAGAACACCTTCTGTCCGGCCTTGATCAGACGACCGCCGTTCGCAATCGCTCGCGACAAGGCACCGTCGACCTCTGCGTCGCTGGCGACATTCCAGGCCAGGGCCACACCGGAAAAGCCCGGCGGACTATCCGGCACGTGAGCATCGGCAGCCAGGCTCGCACGACCGAATAGAGCGAGCACAACGCCGCCGAGCTGGAAGAAGGCGACCTCGGCTTTGCTCTCGCTGGAGGCCGTCAGCCCCATGGCTTCATAAAAGCGGCGGGCGCGCTGAACGTCCTCGACGCCGAGTGTCAGCAGACTGAGTTGAAGACCCACGTGCTCAGCACCCTTTCCAATCCGGCTTCCGTTTTTCGAGGAAAGCGCCAATCCCCTCCTCCGCGTCGCGCGCCATCATATTGCGCACCATGACGTCGGCGGCGTAACGGTAGGCCTCGGCAACTGGCATCTCAGCCTGCCGATAGAATGCCTCCTTGCCGATGGCGACAGTCAGAGGCGACTTGGACGCGATTTGGTTGGCGAGGACCAGAGCTTCATCGAGCACCTGATCACGCGAAACCACGCGGTTAATCAAACCGTAAGCGGCGGCGTCCGACGCGGACACCAGATCACCGAGCAACAGCATCTCCATGGCGCGCTTGCGCGGGATATTTCGTGACAGCGCCACCATCGGCGTCGAGCAGAACAGCCCGATGTTGACGCCGGGGGTTGCGAACTGCGCCTCGTCGGCGGCGACCGCGAGATCGCACGTCGCAACGAGCTGGCAGCCTGCGGCGGTCGCGGTTCCCTGCACGGCAGCAATGAATGGCTTTGGAGAGGCCAGGATCGTCTGCATCAACGTCGCGCAGGTGGTCATCGCCGTTTCGTAGAAGCCTCTGCCGCCATCAGCATCGCTGCGATGCGCGGTCAGCTCCTTCAGATCATGTCCCGCACAGAAGGCCGGGCCGTTGGCGGCCAGAACG
>JAEYYQ010000256.1 GCA_023428365.1 Pseudomonadota bacterium
GGTTCTGGAGGCGAAGTGCTCCTGACGGATCGGCTGGTGTGGGTCGGCGGCCCGGCCACGGATACGCATTTGCAGCGACCGTTGCCGGTTTCGCTGGGCTCCAATCGTTGCCGGTTCCGTCCAGAGGTCATCAAAGCGCTACGCGCTGCGCAGATCGATTGGCGCGCCGTCAGCCTTGATTGTAATATGGAGCCGGTCTACGCCACGTTGAAGGCAGGATTGGCGATTGCCCCATTGTTGCGGACATCGGTGCCCGATTACTTGATGATTTTGGGGGCGGAGGCGGGATTGCCGCCGTTGCCGGATTTCGTCGTGAATATGTACCTGCCGGCAAATGCCAGCGAGGTGACGGTCGAACTGGCGCGGCATATGCGGCAATCGTTCGAGACACGTTTCGGGGCCAGCCGTCCTGCGGTGCCGATACGGCGCAACGCGCGGGACCTCGATGTCGTACCGCAGCAGCGTCCGACACGGCCCGCGGCAGCCTAGTTATCATCACATGGATGCGGGATGACGAAAGATCTTTCTTCCTCAGCCCGCACCAACCCGATGCGAGCTGATCGCGGACCAGGGGGCGGCGTTGAAGAGCGTCGTGCGCCGGGTGCTTCCCGGCGTCAGAGCATTTCCAATCGCTGGCCGGGCGCTTTCGGGCGTTTGATCGACCCTTGGTTGCGTCGTCGCTGGCAGGCTGATCCTGAGGCCGCGCAGAAATGGTCAGCGCTGCGGCCCGCCGCTGTTGTCACAGGGGCATCCGAAGGCATCGGACTTGAGATTGCGCGCCGGTTTGCCGATCGAGGGCTCACGGTCGTTCTTGTGGCCCGCCGGGCCCATGAGCTGGAAGCTGCTGTTGCATCCAACAATTCCGCTTCGGGCGGCGATTCCGTTGCGGTTCCAATGGATATCACATCGGCCAGTGCCGCCGAGGCTTTGGAGGATGAGCTGCTTCGGCACGGGCTTTATGCCGACATTCTCGTCAATAACGCTGGCATGGGGCTGGGCGGCGAATTTGCCAGCCACGAGCCCGCCCGCATCGCAGCTCTGATCAGCCTGAACGTACGGGCGATGACCTTACTGATGCATCACTTTCTACCGGCGATGCGCGCACGCGGACGTGGCGGCGTCCTCAACGTAGCCTCGCTCGGCGCGTTTGCGCCTGGCCCCTATCAGGCCGCTTATTATGCGAGCAAAGCCTACGTTCTTTCGCTGACGGAGGCTGTGGCGTGGGAATGTCGTGGCGAAGGCGTGCGCATCGCAGCTTTTGCGCCCGGACCGGTGCGCACGCGTTTCCACGCGAAGATGAATGCTGAGAATTCAGCCTACCGCTGGGTATTGCCTGCTCCCAGCCCATCGGATGCTGCGGGTTCTGCCGTGCGTTGGTTCGCCTGGGGACGGACGGTTATTACACCCGGATTAATTGGGCCGTTGATGGCCGTTGTGATGCGCTTGACCCCGCATCCAATTTTGGTACCGATTGTGGCGTGGCTCTTGAAGCCGAGGGATAACGGAGCAGATGCTGGACACTAGGTCAGCGGACGCAGCGAGCGACTCAGCGTCCGTGGATGTGATCGCAAGGCCACCAGTCTCGCATGCCAGCAGGTGCGTGATCGTCATCCTGCATCAGGAACACTCCAATCCCGGCCATATCGGAAACTGGCTCAGAACCAATGGCTACCGGCTCGATATCCGTCGGCCGCGTTTTGGTGATCCGTTGCCCGAGACGCTCAAGCATCATGCCGGCGCCGTAATTTTCGGCGGTCCGATGAGCGCCAATGACACCGACGATTTCATCAAGATCGAGACCGATTGGATTGCAGTTGCTCTGCGAGAAAAGAAGCCGTTTCTCGGTGTCTGCCTCGGAGCACAGATGCTGGCCCGCCAGTTGGGTGCGCGCGTCTATGAGCATCCTGAGAAGCATGTCGAGATCGGATATCACGCAATTCACCCGACCTCGCATGGCCTTGAGTTCGGCGATTGGCCGTCGCGGGTCTACCAGTGGCATCGTGAGGGCTTTGATTTACCCGATGGCGCACGACAATTGGTAACGTCACAAAGTGACTTCGCGAACCAGGCGATGGTTTATGGTGATGCGGCTGTCGGTGTGCAATTTCATCCTGAAATTACCTATGCGATGGTCAATCGATGGAGCGGCGGTCACCCGCAGCGCCTGACACTTCCTGGCGCGCAGGATCGTCCTGGCCAGCTTTCTGATCATCTTTTTCACGGGCCCACCGTGCGGGGATGGCTCAATGGCTTCATGCCCCGCTGGTTGTCCGGTGGGGCCGATGACGGTCGGGCGAAAAGCTCGGCTGTCTGAAACAGACTGCTGCTTTTGAGGCGCTAGCCTGTCAAATCGCGGCCGCCGTGCGATTCATTTGCCAAGTTGAAAGAAATTGCGATTAAGGTGGCTCGGGCCGGAACCTAGTATTGCGTATCCGGCATTGGCGCGGCGGTGCATCGGGCCGGATTTCGACTCGAAAATGTGCCCCGCGCCTTTCAGCTCAACGCCCAATCCTTAAACAACCAGCTCCGGCCCTTCGATGCCCAGTGTATCGAGATCAGGGGTGCGGCTGACGGTATCGTATTTCAGGAAATACTCATCGAGTTGCGGAGGTGCGATCGGACTACCCGAGAGCATGGCATGCGCCTGTCCGCGATGGTGAACCTGATGCACGAAGAGATGAGAGAGCGTATCGCCGACGGTTTCGCGATCGATGCCGTCTGGCCCGCGATCAATATCGATGATGCGATCGAGTTCACTCGCCGTCAGCCGATCACAAAAACCGATGAGCCGTTGGTCGATGGCAATCTGCGCCATCCGTACGACCGGGAACTCGGTTCGCGGCTTCCAAGTCTCAAGTTGGGCATATCCCAGCCGGCCGCCTTCCAGAGCGTCGAGATAATAGACATCGATCATCAGGATATGGTCGAGCGTCGCTTGGATTGACGGAAAGAAGCCGGTGCGGCCCGCGCGAAAATCATCCGGGGCCAACTGGCCGCATGCATCGAGCAGCCGATAATTCGACCAGGCATTGTTCCGCGCCATGCGTCGGAAGTGGGTTGTGAGATCCATGGGCGTTCGCCTCTCTATCGCCAGCCGCCTGACGTTTCTCATTCTGGCAAGCCGCAACAACGGTTTCTATAGTGATCCCGCGAATCGAGCTGCATTCAGAGGTCGATCATGAAGCGGCGTACATTTCTCACTGCCGGCACTATTAGTATCGCGAGTTCGGGTTTGGCAAAACCCACGATTGCCCAGAGTGCGCCGGAGATGACGGGGCGTCTAGCCTCTGCCTTCCCCAAAAATGCCACGACCATCATCGGCGCCGCGCAAGAAATGGCCCGTTATGTGACAGCCGTTACCGACGGTAAGTTCCGGATCAGCATTGTGCCGGCTGGCGGTGCGGACGCACCAGGCAATCCCTTCGATGCCGTGACGCAGGGCCAATTCCAATGCACGCAAGCGCCGCTTTATGCCCTGGCGGGCAAGGAGCCGACGTTTGCAATCGGCACCGGTATTCCCTTCGGCCTGAACGCGCGCCATCAGTATGCGTGGTGGCTGAACGGGGGCGGTAAGCAGATTATCGCCAAGGAGCTGGAGAAGCTGAACCTCGTGCCGTTGGTCGTCGGCAACTCCGGCACGCAGATGGGCGGATGGTTTCGGAAGGAGATCCAGTCCGTCGATGATCTCAAGGGACTGAAATTCCGCATTGGCGGGATGGGCGGAGACATCCTGGAAAAGCTCGGTGTGGTGAAGATGGCGACGCCGCTTCCAGAGGTGCGCAAGGCGCTCGAGAACGGCACATTGGATGCGGTGGAGTTCGTCGGGCCGCTCGATGACGAGAAGCTCGGCGTTTATACGGTTGCCAAGAACTACTATTGCCCCGGCTGGTGGGAGGGTGGCGCGATGCTACATCTCCTCATCAATCGAAATGCGTGGAATGATTTGCCGGCGAACTATCAGGCCGCGCTGGAAGCCGCGGGCGAGGTCGCGCACAACTGGATGCTGGCGCAGTATGACTGGAACAATCCGGCGGCATTGAAGCGTCTCGTGGCGCAAGGCGTTGTCGTGAGATCCTTCCCCAAGCCGGTGATCGACGCCTGCTGGAACGCAACGCAGGACTATTATGCAGCTTTGTCTGCCAACAATCCGCTCTTCAAATCGACGTTTGAATCGTACACCGCCTATCGCACTGAGGCGCTTTCGTATTGGCGCGTGGCCGAGCAGGCCTACGATACGATGCTCCTGGATCTCACGCGCAGCTAGCACGTCGGGCCAATTTTTGTATTGGTCCCGTGCACTTTAGTGCATTCTCTGGCACACCTGCTTATGAAATCCTGTCGACCGCAGCTTCAGTCTGCTGACGACAGAAAAACAAAACTGAACTGGGTGGAAACATGACGGAAAAATCTCTGCGCCAGCGGGTCATGAGTGGCGACCAGGTGCTCGGCGCCATGGTCTTCGAGTTCTTTTCGCCGGGCATTGCGCAGATCCTCAAGCTCGCCGGATGCGAATACGTGATCTACGACATGGAGCACGCCGGCATGGGGCTGGAGACGCTCAAAACGCAGGTCGCGGCCTGCCGTGGCGGCGGGATTGCGCCGATGGTTCGTGTGCCGCGGGGCGAGTATCACTTCCTGGCGCGCGCGCTGGATGTTGGTGCTCAGGGCGTCATGATCCCGATGGTGGAGAGCGTCGAGCAGGCCCGGGCTATTGTCGAAGCCACCCGCTATCCGCCGCGCGGACGGCGCGGCGCCGCATTCGGGTTCGCACACGATGACTACGAGTCGGGGAGCCCGCACGAGAAGATCGCTGCTGCCGACGCCCGCAATCTCGTGATCGCCCAGATCGAGACGGAACGCGGATTGGAGGTCGCCGAGGATATCGCCGCCTTCGATGGCATTGACGTGCTGTGGCTCGGGCATTTCGATCTGACCAACTTCCTCGGCATTCCGGGCCAGTTCGATAATCCGAAGTACCTGAAAGCCGTCGAGCGGATCGTCAAAGCCGGGCGCGCGCATAACAAGGGTCTCGGCTTCCTGGCCACCGACGAGAATTGGGCCAAGCAGTACAAGGCGTTTGGCTTCAACATGCTGGCCGCAGGCACGGACCACGGCCTGCTGATGGCGGGCGTCCGGTCGGTGCTGAATTCGGTCGGAGGCAAGGCATGACGTTCAAGGTAGGTCTGTCCAGCGGACTGCTGGATTCTGAAGGCGAGCCGATTTTCGGCCGTGCCGCCTTGTCTGTTCTGGATCAGCCCGGACTATCGTGGGAGTGGGTGCCCGGCATTCACGCCGAAATTACGCCGGAACTCGCTGCAAAATACGATGCTCTCCACATCAACCTGGAGCGGGTGACACCGGCATCAGTCGCGGGGCCGGATCGCCGCGTGAAAATCTTTGCGCGTAATGGCGTGGGCTATGACACGGTGGACGTCGCGGCATGTGCCAGCAAGGGCGTGCTCGTGACGAACACGCCGATAGCTGTTCGCCGGCCAGTGGCCGTGGCGACGATGACGTTGATTTTCGCGCTCGCGGGCCGGCTGTTCATGAAAGACGAGTTGGTGCGCACCAACCGCTGGAACGACCGAAACAACTATATGGGCCAGGGCCTCACGACCCGGACGCTCGGGCTGATCGGGGCAGGCAGCATCGGCCAGGAAATCATGCGGCTCGCCGGGCCATTCTTCAAAAGGATCGTTGCCGCCGATCCCTTTGTTTCCAAGGAAACTGTGGCGGCGGCCGGTGGCGAACTGCTGCCGTTCGACGATGTCATGCGGCAATCGGATTTTGTCGTCGCCTGCTGTCTGCTAACGCCAGAAACCCGTCACCTCATTAACGCCCGTGCGCTCAGCCTGATGAAGCCGACGGCGTATTTCCTTAATGTCGGCCGCGGGCCGATCCATGATGAGGCGGCTCTGGCCGAGGCGTTGAGTAGCGGCAAAATCGCTGGTGCCGGTCTCGATGTGACCGAGGTCGAGCCCATATCGCCGGATAGTCCGCTATTAGGCATGAAGAACACGATCATTACGCCACACGCGCTGTGCTGGACGGATGAATGCTTTGGCGACATCGCCTCGACCGCGCTGGAATCGATCGTGGACGCGCTTCAGGGCCGAAAGCCGAAGCATCTGGTCGATTCGTCTGCATGGGATCGTCGCTCGGTTTAGGCGTCTCAAAAGATCAAAAAATGGAGGGTGGAAATGGCTGCGCGTCTGGATGAGGTTCGCGAGAAGCTGTTCACGTCGGTTCTGTCGGACTGTCTCGATTCCGTTGGTGTGATGCATCAGGCCGTGGCCTCGCGTATCCGTCCGCTGGATGAGAACCTGGTGATGGTCGGTCGTGCGCGCACCGCGGCTTTCATGGAAGTCTATCATCATGAGGCAGGCACTAACCCTTACGAGCTGGAGATTGCGCTCGTCGATAGCCTGAAGACCGGTGAAATTCCGGTATTCGCGTGCTCCAATCCGGCACGCGTGGCTCCATGGGGCGAACTGCTATCGACGGCGGCTATGGCACGTGGCGCGGCCGGTGCGCTGATGGATGGCTGCACGCGTGACGTCAAGGCGATCCGGGCGATGCAGTTTCCCGTATTTCACGGTGGAATTGCTCCGCTGGATTCAAAGGGGCGTGGGAAGATCATGGCGATCGATGTTCCGATCGTCTGCGCGGGCGTCGCTGTAACCCCCGGCGATCTGGTCTTTGGCGATGCGGATGGCGTCGTTGTCATTCCGAAATCGGTCGAGGACGACGTGCTGCGATTGGCCTTCGAAAAGGTCAAAGGAGAACGCTCGACGCTGGAAGAATTGCGCGCTGGTCAGAAGTTGGCTGATGTTTTCGCGCGGCATGGAATCCTTTGACTGAACAGTGCCTAATAACCCGGATACCATAGCAATTTATTAATCTTGCGAAGAAACATGCTTATAACGGATTATCCGTGTAACAGCGGAGATTAGAATGTCCGCCGCATATAGTTAATTTCTGGGGGCATGGCATGTCCGGTTCAAACGAGGAATTTGCTCTCGGTACGCAAGCATTGCTCGGTCGCGCGATCGGCGAGGTCAATGGACTTCAAAGACGGATCGGTGCGCTCGAGCGTGATCTGTTTCTGCTGCAGGAGCGGCTCGACGCAAAGCCCACGCGCCAGGAATTTGCGTTCTATCTTTTTGGCCTGATCGTGCTCGGGATGATGTTCTCGGGCAGCGTCGTCGTGCTGAACCTTTGGTGGCTCGGGAAGCTCAGCTTTTGAATTGATCGTCGCTTAATTTGAATTGTCGGCAGCGAAGGCGTTTGCCCTCGCTGCCGAATTTGCTTTCAAACAGCGATTTTGCCGCCGCCGCGCTTTGTAATTGCGACAACTGCCGGACGGGGAGGCATGTCGTCCTTGAAGTCGGGCCAGCGGGTCGACGGGTTCTCGAACGTGGCAACCGCGCCGCTGTCCTC
>JAEYYQ010000340.1 GCA_023428365.1 Pseudomonadota bacterium
CCCCAGAGCAACCGCGGCCAGAACAGCCGCAACTACGATAGCGCCCTTCATGTCTTCATCTCCTAAGGATGATAGCCCCCACGGAATTCTAGCGAGCGACCTTCTCGGCCACAGGCAGGTCCGCACCGAGCTTCATCGGCTCGTACGGTACTTCACGACGGCAAGCGCCCAGTGCAACGGCCGTGAGAACCGCCGCAATTACGAGTGCACCCTTGAAACCCTGCATGTTCAAATCTCCTAATGGCTTCGGCAGTCGCCGAATAATGGGGTACCGGCGTGGGCTGAGTAGATCAAGGACGGAGGGCTAATGCCCACTGTTTTCCCCCTCCGTTGATGCGAATTTGCCACTGAGTGGCATACTCTCCAGCCCATTGATCAATCACTTGTCCAATCAAGCTGAAAGGTTCGCTCGAGCCCCCCCTGGCAAGCGCTCTCGAACGTCGACCTAATTAGGCCACGGGCATGGTTACTGAACCGTAAAGAATTGCTCAGCGCTGAGACAAATCAGGCGAGCAGCGGCGACCAGGCAGGGTCCGACGCGAACGAGGGAGTTGGGACAATGCGCTCGTTGTAGCCGGTCAGGTCGATGGAATGAATCCGTGGGCCGGCATTGGCGCCCTGCTGTTCACGGAAGAACATCAGAACGCGACCGTTCGGTGCCCAGGTCGGCCCTTCGTTGTGATATCCCTCGGTCAGGATGCGCTCTCCGGACCCGTCCGGCCTGATCACGCCGATGAGAAAACTACCCGAGGACTGCTTTGTAAACGCTATATAATCTCCACGGGGAGACCATACCGGCGTGGAGTAGCGACCATCTCCGAAACTGATCCGGCGGACGCCGCCGCCGTCGCTTTCCATCACATACAGCTGCTGTGTTCCCTCGCGGTCCGATTCGAAAACGATCTGTCGTCCGGTCGGCGCGTAGCACGGTCCTGTGTCGATTCGATTGGTTCGCGTCAGCTGACGCTGCTGGCGAGAGCGCAGATCCATCTCGACGATGCTCGAATCGCCGCCTGACTGGAAACTCATGACGATTCGCTGCCCGTCGGGCGAGAATCGCGGCGAGAACGTCATGCCCGGAAAGTCGCCGACGACCTGCCGTTCCATGCTGTCCAGACGCATGAGAACAACGCGCGGTTGGTCGCGCGTGTACTGCATGTAAGCGATCTCCTGGCTCGTTGGACTAAAGCGCGGCGTGAGCACAAGCTCCTTACCGTCACTCAGCGCCCGGACGTTGGCGCCATCCTGATCCATGATCGCCAGGCGCTTCAGGCGGCGATTCTTCGGGCCTGATTCGTCGATGAAGACGACTCGCGTGTCGAAGTAGCCCTTCTCCAGCGTCAGCTTCTCGTAAACCTGATCCGCGATGATGTGACCGATCCGCCGCCAATTCGCGACCACGGTCGAGAACTGCTGACCGGCCAGAGGTTTGCCAAGCACGACGTCCCACAACCGAAACTCGGTCCGAACACGGCCGTCGCCTTGCGGCGTCACCCGTCCCACCACCAACGCCTCGGCGCCGACCGAACGCCAGTCGGCGAATCGCGGAGCAACGTTGAGATCGTGTAGCCGCTCGATGAAGGCGCTGCGGTCGAGTGGTCGGAACAGCCCGGACGATTCGAGATCCGCCATCACCACGTTGGCGACGGCAGCCCCGAGCTTCGGATCCTCACTGATGAATTCAGGAACTGCGATGGGACGCGGCCGAAGGTTGGCCTCATCGACGGTGATGCGGGTCTGCCCCAACGCCACCTGAGGAGCCAACGCCATGCCGGCTCCGGCAAGGCCCAATTGCAAAGCGCTGCGCCGGGAAAGTCCGCCAGTCCGATTCCGCGTCATTGCGATTCGTCTCTATCGTTGCGCCCAATCTGTCTTCAAACACGTTCTGGGCGAGATGATATCTTTCAGAACATTCGCTGCGGGTCGAATGTGACCACCATATGGTCCCAGCCACCCTGATAGAATTCCGCAGGCATATCATACGGCTCGCATTGTACCAGCGCCCTGACGGCACTGTTGGCCGCATCTGCGAATATTGAACCCGGCCCGGAATTAATCACGCGCGGAGTTTGCTGGAGACGCCCATCCGGGCCGAGACGCACCTCGACCTCGACCACCATGCGGTCGATTCCCTCAAGTCCGCTGTTGATGTTCCAGCACCGGCTGACCGCGCGTTTCATCATCGCGCCGAGCAATGATCGCTGGCTGGCGGTCAGCACCGAATCGCGGCCCTCCGGCGCTCCGGCCGATGGCCCCTTCGCCTTAGTAGGCATCGTCGGTGGCTCGGGCGCCCCTGCAGGCGCGCTGCTATCCGGCACCTTGTTCAGCAACGCAGCGATGCGATTGGCATCGAATTCCTTCTTCTTGGCTTCCTGTTCGCGCTTTTTCTTGTCTGCCAGCCGCTTTTGTTCTTCGCGTTTTTTCTTGGCGTCGTCGGCTTTTTTCTTGTCCTCAGCCTTCTTCTTTTCGGTAGCCTTCCTGGCTTCCTCGGCTTTTCTCGCCTCCTCTGCCTTTCGGGCTTCTTCAGCCTTCTTGGCTTCCTCAGCAGCCTCGGCTTCCTGTTGCTTTATCTGCTCCAGAGATGGTCCTTCCGGCTGCGGCGACAGGGCGGCAAGCTTCTCGGCAATCGGATCGCGCGGTGGTTCCTGCTTAGGCGGCTCGGGCTTCGGCGCTTCGGCTTGAACCGGCTCCGGCGGCGGTTCTGACTTCGCCTCTTCAGGTGGCGAGGGAGGCGGAGCCGATGGGGATGGAGGTGCTGCAGCTTCCGTCTTGGCCTTCGGCTGCTCTTTCTTCGGCGGTTCCTTGGCGCGCTCGGCTTGCTGCGTTTCGAGCTCCTTGGAGTCGCGATCTCCCTTCTTCAGGCGCACGAGATCATCCGGCGAGATGATGGCCACCTCGACAGGCTCTGGCTCCGGCATGCGGAATGGCGGTGTGGACTGGATGGAAACGAACGCCCAAGCCAGCACACCGGCATGCATCAGAAGCGAGACGAAGAAACCGAACTGCACCGCGCGTTCACCCTCCGGTTTCGACCTCGGTGACTAGCGAGAGCTTCCGGAATCCGGCTTCCTTGATACGAGCCATCACGCGCGCGACATTGCCGTATTCGACGGCGCGATCACCGCGCACGAAAATCGGCTCCTCCATGCCGCCCCGCGCCTCGGCGACGGCCTTCAGCTTCGGGCCAAGCTCTTCAAGAGTGATTTCGGTTTTGTCTTCCTGACCGAGAAACACTTTCCCATCGCTCGTGACCGACACGACAACGGGTTCCTTATCCTGAGCTTCGAGCTGGTTGCCCTTGGCTTGCGGCAGCTCCAGCGGCACACCGGACGTCAGCATCGGCGCCGCCACCATGAAAATAATCAGCAGCACGAGCATGACGTCGACGAACGGCGTGACGTTGATTTCGCTCATCGGAGCGCGTGAACGCGCGCGCCGCCGGCGGCCGCCCCCGCCGCCATTTCCCATGTTTACACTGGCGCCCATTGCGGCTCCGTTCAGCTGCGAACGTCGAT
>JAEYYQ010000496.1 GCA_023428365.1 Pseudomonadota bacterium
CGGAACGTCTCCAGCGGCGACCGCAGGGCGACCTCGCCTATGATCCAATACAGGATCTGCCAGCCGGCAAGCACTCCTGCGATGAGAAGGACGGGCGCGCGCCAGCCGTAGTTTCGCTCGCTCATCTCAGCCCCCTGCGCACCAATAGCCGCTTTTCCCAGGCATTGACGATCAGATTGGCCGTCACGGACACGGCAAGAACCAGCAGGATCAGCGGATACATCACCTTGTTGTCGAAGTTGTTGTAGGCAAACGCGATCTCAAATCCCATGCCGCCCGTGGACATGATGAATTCGGACCCGACGATGCCGATCAGTGAGTAGGCGATGGCGAGCTTCACGCCTGTGAGGATGTAGGGCGCCGCAAAGGGCAGCGTTATTTTGTAAGCGACCTCGAATTCTGAGAGTTTCGTGATGCGGGCACTTTTAAGAAGCACGCGCGGAACGCGATCGAGACCATTCAGCGTGTTGACGATGACAGCGACCACGCCCAGCATAAATGCAATCATGATCTTGGGAGCTTCGCCCAGCCCGAAGATGATGATCAACATCGGATAGAAAGCGATCACCGGGATGGCATAGTAGGTCGCAAAAAGTGGATCGAGCACGGCCCTCAGAAGCCCAACGTAATGGATTACGGCTCCGGCGATGATCCCGACGACAACAGCCAGTGCCAAAGCGACCGCAGCATTCCCGAGAGTTTTGGCAATTGCCACGTTGAACCGGCCCGATGCGAGAAGCGCGATGAGATCACGCACGATCTGAGACGGTGGCTGCATCGTGAAATTGTCGATCACGCCGGTCCGGCAAAGCAGTTCGAGCATCCCAAAGAAGCCGAAGATCACAAGGACCCGCAGCAGCGGAATGGCTCTCATGATCCGCTCCTTCCCTTCCCGATAGCGAGCATGGATTGCTCACGCAGCAACTGCCACAGGCGCGCGGTCACATTGCCGAACTCCGGCCGCTCGACAATTCGGCTGTCGCGCTCCGTAGGCCAGCCCGTCTCGATGGTTTCCATCAAACGCCCCGGCCGCGCCGACATCACGCCGATGCGGTCGGCCAGCATCGCAGCTTCGTCAAGCGCGTGGGTGATCAGGAAGACCGTCGCGCCGGTACTCCGCCAAAGCTTGAGCACCTCTTCACCCATGATGAGTCGGGTCTGTTGATCCAGCGCGCCGAACGGCTCATCAAGCAGGATCAATCGCGGTTGCAGAACGAGGGTGCGGGCGATGCAGACACGTTGGCGCATACCGCCCGATAGCTGGGCAGGGTAGTGCCGACCGAAAGCTGACAGACCCATCATCTCGACCGCGTCGGCGACGCGCTTGGCCCGTTCGGAAGCAGGCACCCGCATTTGCTTGAGGCCAAACTCGATATTTTCGTTGACGGTTAGCCACGGGAAGCAGGCATCTTCCTGGAAGACCACGCCGACGCCATCAGGAATGTCTCCCGTAATCGGCTTCCCCTCGAATTCGACTTGGCCGGCGCTTGCCTGGGTGAGGCCCGCGAGGAGTTCAAGAAGCGTCGACTTTCCGCAGCCTGAGGGGCCCACCACGGCGAAGAATTCGCCGCGGCGCAACTCGATGTCGATGGGACCAAGGGCATGGACGTCCGGTTGCCCGGAACGATGAAACGTCTTCGTCACCCCCTTGAGGCTGACATGAACGCTTGCGGCGTTCCGATTCACTTTTTCATTCGCCTCGGCGGCGGGAATATCCGCCAACCGCGTAGCACGTCCCGTTGGTCCCATGTCTACACTCACTTGCCGACTGGAGTGCGGATATCTTCCGGGAGGAACTGGGTATCGATGACCTTATCATAGTCAACTTCGCCCTTGATCGCGCCGACGCTGCGCTGCACTTCGATCATCGCCTTGAGACCATCGAGATGAATCTGGCCAGATCCCCAGTAGGGGATACCGTTGGTATTCGCTTCGACCAGGGCCTTCACAGCCGCCCTGCCGACTTCCGGCGTCAGATTATAGGCTTGGGCTACGATGTCTCCAGCTTCCTCCGGATTGGCGTACATGAATTCAACGGCTTTCCGCCGGGCACGGATGACAGCACGGATGAAGTCCCCCTTCTCCGCCGCCATGTTAGCTGTCGTGACGCCGACAACATTATCAAGCGGTGGCAGGACTTCGGTCGCGCGCGCGATTGCGCGATATTTACCGTCGAATTTTGCCCAAAGAGGTTGGGGGATCGGAACAATATCGACCATCCCGACATCAAGTGCGGCGACACCTTCGCCGAAGCCGCCAGTGCGGACGGATTCGACATCGCCCGGCTGAAGCCCCGCCTTTTGAATCAGGAGGTTCGCCAGTCCTTGACTGGTTGATCTCGGATTGGTGTATCCGATCTTCTTGCCCTTCATATCCTGGAGCGTTTTGATTGGAGAATCCGGCTTCACCGCCCAGACAAATTCCGCGACCGTCAGAACGTTGTCGCTGATGATCTTCAGATCCGCGCCCTGCTGGATAGCGGAGATCACGACACCTGGATTCACTTCACCGTAGGGCACGCCACCGGCGAGCATATTGCGCAACGACGTTCCACCGCCGGCCGATGAAATGATGCCGTCGACCTTGATGCCTTCGGCCTCGAAGAACTTCTTCCCAAGCGCAACGGCGAATGGCATGCCGTTCGCGGCGACACCATAGTTACCCACTGCGATCTGCTCGGCGCTTGAAGGGGCCGTCATTGCCCCCGTGAACGACAGAGCGAGGGCAGCGCAGAGCAAATGCTGATAGCGATAGGTTCTCATTTTTTCCTCCCAAATTCGTTTTTGTGCGTCTGTCGGCTACATTGGTTCACTAGAGCTTTCTTGCAAATTCATCCGACATCAAAGCGCGTTTTTCGTTAGCGCCTCCTTTCGTGCAGGAGTTAGCTATGCGTTCCTTCCC
>JAEYYQ010000520.1 GCA_023428365.1 Pseudomonadota bacterium
GTTCGTCTAGTGGCCTAGGACACCAGCCTCTCACGTTGGTAACAGGGGTTCGAGTCCCCTACGGGGCGCCAATCTCCCATAAGCCTTTGATCTTGCAGAAGTCCTTGGTTTTCAAGGGCTTTGGTAACTCGACTGCTACATTTTGCTGCTACCAAGCGAGGTATGGTCGAGATGGCGAAATATCCGTATCTATTGCACCGGAAGCGTCTCAGACCCTCGCCTAGAAATTCTTATGAACTGCAAGCAGAAAATAGTTTCCTAGGTAAACAGCAGCCCTTGGAAATCTAGTTTGCATGTAGGCAACAGTGCGCCAAAGTTGTCTGCCGATAAGGCCATACTCGGACACATTCTGGTTGAACCACGTCGAAACAATGCCAGCTGTCTCAATCTCTACAGTGCCTCTCGTTGTGGCATGCTTAGCATACCAAGCTGGCCTTAAAGGGAGATAGGGTAGCGGCCTCCCACCCCCTCGACGTAGAGCCAACGCGGCCAGTCGTCTTGCAGTTCGCACCGGAAACAACAGAGGAAAAGGGTTGCCTAGCAACATAACTGCAGATCCGCCCGGCTTTAATACGCGCATCACTTCGCCTAAGGCCGCCTTTTGACCTTCTCGACTGTCGATGTGATAAAATACATGAGCCGAATAAACAGCATCGAAGCTAGAATCTTCAAAAGGCAGCGCAGTTATATCGGCCTCTGAAAGCTCAAAACTAATCCCTGCGGAATTCAAGCTTTCTCCTGCCAATTTTAACCCCTGCTTTGAGAAATCCACGCCATGGTAATGGTCTGCAACCGAGACTATTTCCAAGGCTGGAGTACCGCCACACCCTAACTCTAAGAGTGTTCCAACTCGTTTGTCTGGGGCAAGGTGGCGGCGTATGCGGTTGACGCAATCTTGGTACAAGGCTATCCGAATCGGACCGTCCTCCTGCACTCCGAACATCTCCGTGTCGACAGCCCGTTCACCGTTAGTGTGCCAGCCGGTGGCGTCGTAAAAATCACGTACTTCGGAGCTTCCCCTATTTTTTCGAACCAAGCTCGTTACTCCTTTTCTGCAGAGCAGAGATGATAGGCACGTGGCCTGCTCGTGCCAATGAGAAAATCCTTATGCGGATGACTTGCGATGTCGTCGAGGATATTGTGGCGATTGATGTGGAGTCGATAGAATAGCTGGGGGCATCAGCTAGGCTGACCCAGCTATCCTAAGCTGGCGGGCGCGAAAAAGATTATATGACGTAACGGTCGGAGCATCGAGCCCTCTGATGGTTACCGCGCCCGCACGGCCCGTCACACAAACCCGCGCAATCAACCATGTTGGCAACATGCGACAGTGAACTACGCGTAGTTAAGCTTGCCGCATTGCCGCAAGCTGTGCGCGATCTGAAACCCTGGAGCCTTGGTGTACCGTTCTGCTTCCTGAGCCTTTGAATCTGTTGGAGATTATTGAAGCGGAGCGCAATCCAATTCACTTCCGACCAGAACGGCGTCGCTGATGTCGCTGGAGGGCGGACCGCATAGGTCCGCCCTCTTGTCGTTTGTGGACTACGCTTTGACAAGTCTGCTGCTATTGCCACGACCTCGATTGCCTTTGGCATACGTCATGCCGTGCATTCGGCTGGTGTTGCTAAGCCGTTGCGCAGCCAGTCATGCCTCCCGGGACATGTATTCCGGTGGCTCCCAGTCACCCACTTGTGTGAGGTGGAAGCGCTCGGTCAGGACTTGAAAGGCCGACTTCAGGTGCTGCTCAAGCGCCATGGCAGCGCCGTTGACATCTTCCTCCAACAGCTTGGTGAAAACCCTCACGTGCTCACGCGCCATGGAGTGGATTTCGTCGACGCTCGTACCGGCCTCGAACGTGTAGTGCGTTGAGAGCAGAGGAAGCTGGCTGCGATAGATTGCCGAACGCATTTCGCTGTTCGTGCACTCGAGCACCATGTTGATGTGCAGATCCTGCTCGAGTTCGAGAATGCGTGTCGCTGCCGGTCTTTTTTTTACATCCACGTAGCGCTCAACCTTGCGTAGAGCACCCGCTATGGTTTGACGATTGAGCGACGGCGCGGCGTTCACCAGCGCTGGTGGCTCAAGCAACCATCGCATTTCGTAGCGCTGATAGAGGTCGTCCAAGGACAACGGTCCGACGTACCAACGCGAACCTTCCAGCCGGGCGATATCGAGGCGTTCGAGACGCACGAGTATTTCGTGGGCAACCGTGCGGCTCACGCCATAGGCGCGCGCCAATCCGCTCTCGTTGACGAGGAACTTGCCGTACGTCAGGCAGGCGGCAATCTCCCGCTCGACCTGCGGATAAAGCCGGGAGCGATGACTGCGCGACGGCTGACTGGCATCGAAACCTTCGGGCAGAACGAGCCCGGCATCAAGAAGGTTGATGCGGCGCGGCTTGCTGGCGTCGCCGCCAATCTTGAATCCGCGAGTCGGGAGGCGTGTTACAAGTCCGTTGTCTTCCAATTCGCGCAAGGCAGCAGCGGCAGGTACGCGACTGGTTCCGAAGACCTGAGAAAGCGTGGTTTCGTTGATGACCGTCCCTTCCGGCAAATTACCGGCTCGGATATTGCTTTCCAGCGTGACCGCGATCAGCCGGTACATCGGCAAGCCGGTCACATGGTCATTTGCTGTATCCGAATGAGCCGCTTCCATCTGTCTGACTACCAGCCCTCCACTGCTGCCGGACTCAGGCGAAAATTCGTAGGCTGATCAGGTCGGCTTTGCAAACCGCCGAAATGCCTCTTCGTTGGGTGTCGAACTTGCACCCGGTCGTTCCGGTCGCCGGTACTGCCCGTTCTCCACCACGATCGGTTCCTCGAACCAGTCCTTGATCCATGGAATGTACTCCAGAATCGTGGACGCCGGATGCCAGAACGACAAATGCACGTGAACCTGCGACATGTCACCGGCATGTGCGGCGACCGGCAGCCGACGAGCATGAGCAGCGTGGGCGACCTGGATATATTCGGTGATACCGCCGAGGCGCGTCACGTCGGGCTGCACATAGTGAATGGCATCGGCGGCGAAAAACGCCTGGAATGCGTCGAGCGAATAAAGCTGCTCGCCGAGTGCTACCGGGATTGAAGTTGCCTGCGCCAACGCACGGTGCGACTGCACGTCATCATACCAGAGCGGCTCCTCGAACCAGTAGAGATCGTAGGCCTCCGCACGGGCACAAAAACGCATGCACGTTGGGAGATCCCACTTTCCGTTGCCATCGACAGCGATGGTCACGTTGTCCCCCACGGCTTTCCGCACCTTCTCGATGCGGGCGAGATCGATCGACGGATCGGCGTGCCCGACCTTCAGCTTGATGCGCCGAAAGCCATCGCGCTCGACCGCTGCCAGGCTTCCCGATACCAGGGTATCATCCGGAATAGATAGCCAGCCGATATCGGTATTGTAGGCGTCCAGCGTTCGGCTGGTCGCACCGCCAAGGACATGCCAAAGCGGACGCTCGGCGGCCTTCGCATTCAGATCCCACAGTGCGACGTCCACTGCCGCGAGCGCGAGCTGAGTAATCCCCGCTCGTCCGACCCATTGCAGAGCGGGCTCGCGCGCCAACTTGTGCCAGAGGCGGTTAATCTCGGCGGCATCCTCACCCACAAGCAGTTCTGCGTAGCAGTCGCGAATACATGCGGTAATCAGCCGATCAGACGGCAGATGGGCATGTGTGCCGGTGAACCCGTATCCGGCAAGTCCTGAATCGGCTTCGATCCGGCAGCCGACGACGCCCCAATGCGAAATGGTGTGCGTGGAGTCCGAAATTTGCCCGCTCGTCACGGGCAGATGGAGGATGAAGGGTTCAACCTTTACGATTTTCACGAGATGACTCCTCAGGCGACGCGAAAACGTAGATCTTCGCCAGCACGCAGACGACGGATGTTCTCGCCGATAATCGCGGTGGTTCCATCGAAGGCCACCTCGGTTACACCGGCAATGTGCGGCGTGAGAACGATACGCGGATGGCCCACGAGACGGCTCCCCACGGCTGGCGGCTCTTCCCGCACTGTATCGAGCCCTGCCGCGCGAATGCGTTTCGCGTCCAGCGCCTCAATGAGAGCAGCCTCATCGACGATTGCACCGCGCCCAACATTGATCAGGGACGCATCTGGTTTCATCCGACGAAGGAACTCGGCATTGATCAGATCACCGGAGTCGGCATTGTGAGGCGCCGCGACCACGATGAAATCCGCTTGGGCGCAGAGATCGTCCAGCCGATCCAGACCTCCGACCCAGTCAAAGCCCTCCGGGGTCGTTTCCGGTGCCGTACGCTTCACGCCAATGAGCTTCATGTCGAATGCGCGTAGTCTCTGCGCCACAGCCAAGCCGATGTTGCCGAGGCCGATCAGACCAGCGCATTTGCCGGCAAGGCCAAGGTTGAGATGTTCCGTCCATACCCAACGCCGCGTCGCAAGCTTCTCTTCTGTTTCAGACGGCAGACGCGCACAGGCGAGGACGAGCATGACAGCATGTTCGGCAACAGAAGCCGCCATGCCCGAGAGTTGCGACGGCGCATTGGCCACCTGAACGCCGTGCCGCCGCGCTGCATCGAGATCCACCTTGTCGTAGCCGACGCCGAACTGATGAACCAGCCGAATACGGCTGCCGGCGAGCAACTCCTCGGTTACGGCCATACCGAGTGGAATAACAACCTCGCACTCTCTTGCCGCAGCGTGATCCGTGTGTGCAGCATTGAGGATTGCGCAATCTGGCAGCAATCGTTCCAGCCTGGCGATGAGCGCTGTATCCCAGTCACCGCACAGCGCCACTTTAATCGTGCGATTTGCCATTGCATCCGCCTCCCTAAAACGCTTATTGCATACGAAGTTCGTTATTCCAACCAGCGGCGTGACGCAAGAAGTGAAAGGGAGAAGCATCCAAAATGGCAAAGATCGTGGGCGTCGAAGTCCTGCAGGCGGACTTGCAGCCAAAGGTCAAGCGCACGGACGCCGTCCAAAGCTTCGAGCTCCAAGAAACCCCGATGGTTCGCATCCGAGACGCCGACGGCGCAGTGGGAACCGGTTACAGCTACACCATCGGCACCGGCGGCTCCTCCGTAATCAGCTTGCTGAACGATCACCTCATCCCGGCGTTGATGGGGCGTGAAGCCGATGCCATCGAAGGCATCTGGCGCGATCTCATGTATCGTGTTCACGCCACCACGGTCGGGCCTGTAACGTCGTTGGCACTTGCCGCGATCGATACGGCGCTGTGGGACTTACGCGGACATCGCACCGGTCTTCCCCTGCATCGGCTTGCGGGCGGCGCGAAGGACTCCATCAAACTTTACAACACGGAAATTGGCTGGCTGCATATCGATCAGTCTGAACTCGTCGAGGAAACCCTCCGCGCGAAGGAAGAAGGCTTCGGCGGATCCAAGCTGAAACTGGGTCGCCCACATGCCGCCGAGGATGCTCGCCGTATCGCGGCTGTGCGCGAAGCCGTCGGTGCCGAATGGGACATCATGACGGACGCCAATCAAGGCTTCCACGTGGACGAAGCCATTCGCCGTGCGAAGGCGTTCGAACCATACGACATCGCCTGGTTCGAGGAGCCCATCCACGCCGACGACATCGACGCCCATCGTCGCCTTTGCCGCTCCACCTCGATCCCGATCGCTGTCGGCGAATCCATGTACAGCCTTTCACAATTCAAGGACTACATGCAGTCTGGCGCCTGCTCGATCGTGCAGACCGACGTGGCGCGCATCGGTGGCATCACACCCTGGCTGAAGGTCGCGCACATGGCCGAAGGATTCAACATCCCGGTCTGTCCGCACTTCCTGATGGAACTCCATCTCGGACTGTGCTGCGCAATACCGAACAGCCGGTGGCTGGAGTTTATTCCGCAGCTCGACCTCGTAACTCAGACTGGTATTCGTATCGAGAAGGGTGTCGCCTATCCCTCCCAACAGCCGGGTCTCGGCATCGACTGGAACTGGGAAGCGCTCGACCGCACCGTGAGCGCTCGACAATCCCACGGCAGCTGGTAACGATCCGCCATAGCTTGCATTCAGTGAACAAACAAAAAGGCCGGCAACAACGCCGGCCTTTTTCGTTCATCTCGGTGTCGATCAAGAGCTTTCTACAGTCTGTCGGCGTCCACGCAGTGCCGCCACCACGGGCCAGAGCACGATCAGTGCTGTCAGAACAGCCAGCCCAGCGGCAATCGGCCGATCCACCAGACCGACGAAGCTGCCGTTCGACATGATCATGGAGTTCACGAAATTCTCCTCGATCATCGGACCGAGCACGAGACCGAGAATAGCTGGTGCCAGCGGAATTCCATTCTCCTCCATGAAGAACGCGAGAATGCCGAAACCGAGCATGATCCACACGTCAAAAAGCGAGTTGTTGATCGCGTAGGAGCCCAGGATCGAGAAGATCAGGATTATGGGCATCAGCAGGTCGCGCGGAGCTTTCAAAATCTTTGCTGAAACCTTGATCAGCGCCCAACCCAGCGGGAGCATGATGAGATTTGCGAGGATGAAAACAATAAACAGCGCGTAGACGTTTTCCGGAGAGATGAGGAAAATCGTCGGTCCTGGGTTCATGTTCTTCATGAACAGAACGCCAATAGCGATGGCCGTAATCGAATCGCCCGGAATGCCGAACACCAGCGCTGGAATCCACGCGCCCGAAACAGCGCTATTGTTCGAAGCGCCAGCCTCGATGAGGCCTTCGGGATGGCCGGTGCCGAACTTTTCGGGCTCTTTGGAAAAGCGCTTGCTCATCGCGTATGACAGCCACGCGGCCATATCCGCGCCAGCACCGGGCAAAATGCCGATGGCTGTACCA
>JAEYYQ010000535.1 GCA_023428365.1 Pseudomonadota bacterium
TCGCGTCCTTCACGTCGTTCACGAGATCATAGATGATGTTGTAGTAGCGGATCTCGACGCCATCGCGCTCCGCCGCGGCTTTCGCCTGGACGTTGGCGCGAACGTTGAAGCCGACGATCACCGCTCCCGAAGCATGTGCCAGAGCCACATCCGACTCCGTGATACCACCGACAGCCGAATGGACGATGCGGGCTTCCACCTCGTCCGTTGAGATCTTCTTCAACGAACCCGCAATGGCCTCGACAGAACCCTGCACGTCGCCCTTGACCAGAAGCGTGAACTCTTTGGTGCCGTCTTCCTTGAGCTGCTGCATCATCTGCTCAAGGGTCCGCGACGTACCGGCCGTGCCCAGCGTCTCGCGACGCTTGCGCTGACGGTAGTCGGTGATCTCGCGAGCACGCGCTTCGCTTTCAACGACGGCGAACTGGTCACCAGCTTCCGGCGCAGAGCCAAACCCGAGCACTTCCACAGGCACCGACGGACCTGCCTCATCGACGTTCTCGCCCTGGTCATCGATCAGGGCACGCACGCGGCCCCAGGCCGAGCCGGCGACGACGATGTCGCCGACATCAAGCGTTCCGCGCTGAACGAGCAGCGTGCCCACGGGGCCGCGACCACGCTCCAGCTTGGCCTCGATGACAAAGCCTTCCGCCGAGCGACGCGGATTGGCCCGCAGTTCGAGCAACTCTGCCTGAAGGCTGATCGCTTCGAGAAGCTTGTCGAGATTGGTGCGCTTGAGCGCAGACACCGCGACTTCCAGCGTGTCACCCGACATGCTTTCAACCACGACTTCATGCTGAAGCAGCTCGGTGCGCACACGGGTGGGATCGGCAGCGGGTTTATCGATCTTGTTGATCGCCACGATCAGCGGCACCTTCGCTGCCTTGGCGTGGTTGATCGCCTCGACAGTCTGAGGCATCACGCCATCGTCAGCAGCCACAACCAGCACGACAATGTCCGTCACCTTCGCACCGCGCGCACGCATGGCGGTAAACGCCTCGTGGCCCGGAGTGTCGATGAACGTGACCATATCACCGCGTGGCGTCGTCACCTGATAGGCGCCGATGTGCTGGGTGATGCCACCCGCTTCGCCGCTGGCAACGTTCGCCTGCCGGATTGCGTCCAGCAGCGAAGTCTTGCCGTGGTCGACGTGACCCATGATGGTCACAACCGGCGGCCGCGGATCCAGATCCTCATCGAGATCCTGGTCGCCGATGAAGCCTTCTTCAACGTCTGCTTCGGAGACGCGCTTCGGCGTATGACCGAATTCCTGCACGATCAGCTCGGCGGTGTCCGCATCGATCACGTCCGTGATCTTGTGCATCGCGCCCTGCTTCATCAGCAGCTTGATCAGATCGACCGCGCGTTCCGACATGCGGTTGGAGAGTTCCTGGATCGTGATCGCTTCGGGAATGATCACCTCGCGCACGATCTTCTCGCGCGACTGGGGAATACCCATCGCCTTGAGCTTCTCGCGCTCGCGCTTGCGCTTCAGCGATGCCAGCGAACGCTCGCGCTGACGCTCATCGAACGCATTGGTAATCGTCAGCTTGCCGCGGACGCGATTGTCGTCGGCGCCCTTCACAGGCGTGCGAACGAGCTTGCCTGCGCCCTTCTTCTTGGCGCGGCTCTCATCCTCATCGGCGATTTCGGCAGCAAGGCCACCGGGCTTCGTCGTGCGCTTGGGAGCTTCTGCCTCACCCTTCTTGGCCGTTTCGGCAACCTTCGGACCGCTCCGGTCCGGGCGCGATACGATCATCGGGCGCGTCATGCCGACGACTTTCGGCGGTTCCGGCGCAGGCTCAGGTTGCGCAGCAGCTGCAGCTGCGGGAGCCGGCGCTTCCGGCTCGGCGGCAGCGACAGGCGCGGCTGGCGGTTCAGGCTCGCTCGGCGTTTCGGCGACGGGCTCGGTAGCGGTCTCGACCGGAGCGCTGGCGGCAGCCGCCTCAGCGGCCTCTGCCTCATGCGCAGCCTGAAGAGCTTCCTCCTCCTGGCGCTGACGCTCGGCATCGTCCTCCTGACGCTGACGATCGGCCGTCGTGCGCTGCTCCTCGGCCTGACGCACGTGGGCTGCTGCCAGCGCCTTGGCGCGGGCTGCACGCTCTTCCTCAGAAAGCGTGCGCAGCATGGTTGGCTGCTTCTGCGGCTCCGGCTTTGGAGCCGGCTGCGGCGGTGCAACGGCCTGAGGACGCGTCTCGACGGGCGCCGCCGGCGCTGTCGTCTCTTCGACGTCCTGCGCGTTCAGCGTCCGCTTACGCTTCTTCTCGACGACTACCGACTTGGACCGCCCGTGACTGAACTTCTGCTGCACGTGGCCCGACTCAACGGTCCGCTTCAGGCTGAGGGGCTTACGCCCGCCTGGCGACGTCTTGTCGGTGGTCTCCTTAGTTTCGCTCATACCTTGCCCGTTTCTAAACGCCTCACGGCGGCGCTCAATGAGCCGCGATTTCACTCTCGGACGCCGACAAACCCGACCGGTATCGGGTCATTCGGCTGGCCTCATTCAGGAATTTCGTTGTGGCGCCACCTGCGCTGAGCGCAGCATGTACCACATTTGGCCGTCCTATGGCCAAACTCATTTGCTCGCTGGTCAATTCTCGGAGAATCAATGGTTTAGATCCGGCCTGAGCCGAAATTGCCACGAATCTCCGGTCCAGCTTGCCCGCTCCGTCAGCCGCACCGTCGGCAGCGTGAAGCAGAACAGCAACACTTCCCCCGATCAAAGCCGCTTCGACACGCGTAAAACCTGTTGTCACGAGTCCCGACTTATTGGCGAGGCTCAAAGCGTCCAGGCTGCGCTTGACCAGCAGCTGGTCGACAAGGTCCGGCAGATCCGCCGACGCCACAACCTGCCGCTTCAGGCCTTTGGCGAACGACTTGCGCTTGACCGCCTCCGCAACGGCGTCACGCTCCGCCTTGACCCAAATGCCACGCCCAGGAAGACGCCGCGCCAAATCGGGGACGATCTGTCCGTCCGGGGAAGCAACAAAGCGGATCAGTTCACCCGGCGGACGGCTCTCGCGACTGACCACGCAGGTTCGCAACGTGGCCCCAGGCCCCGCCGCTGCCTCCTCCGTGATCCGCGTCCGTACCGCCATCAACTGTATGTCCGCTCCTCGTCATAGCCTGATCACGCGTTCGATCCGGCCGCATCGGCCGTCGCGTCGTCTCCTGCCGCCTCATCGGCTGCCGGTGCCAGATCCTCGGGCTTGATCCATCCGAGCAGCACGCGGGCTGCCATGATCATGTCCTCGGCTTCCTTGCGGCCGACATCAAACCCGTCCAGGAAGCCCTTGTGGCGCACAGCCTCGGCGTCCTTCTCCTTCTTGCGCTCCGTCCAGCCGACCAGATCGTCCGTTGCGCAATCGGCGAAATCTTCCAGCGTCTTGACGCCGTTCTCGCCCAGCGAGACCATCATCGCCGTGTTCATGCCGGCGACTTTGGCCAGATCGTCGGACACACCCAGTTCCTTCCGTTTCGCATCCCGCTCCTGCTCGATCCGATCGAGATATTCACGGG
>JAEYYQ010000563.1 GCA_023428365.1 Pseudomonadota bacterium
TGGTGCTGTTCTCCTGCGCCTGTTGAACGGCCTGACTTCGTGGGCTCGCAAACAGCGATGCGACCATATCGCCCGCCTGGCTGCGATAGCCGGTGTAGCCGACCTGCAGGCTGTGCCCGTCGTCGGAGCGGATGGTCGCCTTTGCGAGATATGATTCCGTCGCGAGCTGGGTGTTGAGGACCTGTTCGCCGGCGCGATAGCTCGACAGCCCGCCGTTCTGGTAGACATGGGCGTAGGAGATCGGGCTGGGCGGATAGTAGCAGGTGCCGCTGGAATAGCAGAGCGGTTGCGGCCCGGTATCGATCACCTGCGCGCCGGGACCGTTCTTGCCGGCGAAATAATTGCCCTGCTTGCGGTAGGCGTACCCCCACAGCAGGTCGTAATTCGCTTCCTTGACGGCGGCGACTGTGCTGAGCGATCCGCTGGTCGGATCAAACCAGCCGGGCCGGTCGAGGCCGGATGCCGAGGCCGTCGGCACAGGATAAGGCTGGGGATCGCTGAGATAAGGCTGGGGCCAGGTATAGCCGCCGCGGTCACCGGGCCGCAGCGTGGTGGTGTTGGTGCCGAAGCCGCTCTTAACCCAGACCCCCCAGGTCTCCCCCGGCTTCACGATGTCGCCTGCACTGAGCGTCCGCATCGCCACCGAACCGGCAATGCCCCGCGAGCTGGCATCGGAGCCTTTGCGGATATCCACGCCTGCCAGCAGATCGGGATCGACGAAGGTGCGGTTGGAGATGCCTTGATAGCCTTGGTAGACGGTCAAGCCGTTCTCGGCACCATCAACCGTCACCGCGACGCGCCCCATGCCCTGCATGCCGCGGATGTTGACGTCGATGCTGCCACCGCCGTTGCGCGCCTCACCCGACATCACGCCGGGCGTGCCGCGGAAGATGTCGGCCGGGCTGGAGCCGCGGAAGCGCTCGATCGTCTCCTGCGATATATGGCTCACCGGCGCCGGCGTCGAATACGGCGCCTCGACCGCCGATACGCGCCCGCCCGAGACGTGAACGGTGTCGAGCTGGATCGCGCCGGCCGGGATCTCGGCAGCCGCCGCCGCGCCTGCGCGCTCGATCGCCACCGTGCTCGCATTGGTGAAGCGATAGCTTAGGCCGGACCCTGCGAGCAATCGGCCAAGCGCGTTCGACGGCAGCAGCGTGCCGCTCACACCCGGCGAATTGATGCCGCGCACGATGCCTGCATTGACGAACACCTGCATTCCGGTTGCGGACGAGAAGCGGACGAGAGCCTGCGAGAGCGATTGTGGAGGAATTTCGAATGAGACGGAGGCCGCGGCCCGCACCGGCACTGCATTCGTCTGCGCGCCTGCCTGCGTTTGCATCGCGGGGATGGCGATCAGCGCCGTCGTCGCCATCAGGGCGAACTTCAGCCGATGCGGCAGTGTTCCTGCCCGCGCGGTGTTCCCCCTCGATCCGTGTTCACCGGTCCCGCTTGCCTGCATCGCCCTACCCAAATGTCCCGCGAACGGCGGGAGTACGGAGGGCTTGCTTGCGGGCCCTCACTAGATCGACACGCGGGAGGGCGGAGCTGATGATTGGCTGGACGAGCGCTTGGCTTAGAATCGCATCAAACTGAATAGACGATCGTGAACAGCGGGCCGGCCTGGAGCAGTCGGATCGGCAGCGTGTTTGCAAGGGTCTGCAACGCGTTGTCGAGCTGTCTGCTGCTGAAGATGGCGGTGACCGGGATATCTCCAAGACGCCGGTCCGTGAGCACGATACGTCCATGACGGTAGCGTTCGATCTCCGCCAGCACGCGGCGCAGAGGAACGTCCTGGAAGATGATCTGGTCGCGCCGCCAGGCCCCCGTCACCGCGAGGTCGGCCGGGGCCAGCGCAGCCGGTCCGTTTGCGCCGAAGCTGACCTGCCATCCCTGCTCGACCTTCATCGCGGGAAAGCTGCCGCGCACGGTGACGGAGTTCTCGCTGACGACGGCGGTCACCTCGCCATCGACATGCTTGACGTCGAATTTGGCTTCCATCGCCGCGGTCGTGGCGTCTGCCACATCAACGAGAAAAGGTGTCGGATCATTCCTGACCTGGAAAAAGCCCTGACCGCGATGGAGCCGGACCCGACGCGATGCCGGAGTGAATTCCACAGACAGGGCCGAATAGCTGCCGAGCTCGACCGAGCTGCCGTCCTGGAGCGCGACGGTGCGCCGCTCGCCGGCCTCGGTCGTGTGGTTCGCGAACAGATCGTCACGGCCACGGACATAGAGCGCAGAAGCGCCGACCAATCCGACCGCGGCTCCCGCGATCACGTTGCGGCGGCTGAACATGCGTTGCGAGCGGCGCAGCTGCTCGATCTCGGGCTCGACGATATCGATCCGCTTCCACAGCGCTTCGGCACGGGCCAACGCGACGGCGTGAGCCGGATCCTGGTCCAGCCAGGCCTGAAAGGCGCGACGATCTTCCGCCGTCGCATGCTCGTCCCGCATCCGGACGAACCATTCCAGCGCCGCCATCACCACTGGATCCGTCGATTCGGCTCGCATGACTGTCCCTACCGGCAGAGGCTCGTATCGACGTCCGGATCGTTACGACATCCGCGCCCGATGATAAATGACACTTGAGAACGACCAGTTGAGGATCAGCGGGGAATGATTATTCCTGGCCCAGGCGCCGGTCGAGGTCAGCCAGGGCGCTGACGATCTGGGTGATGACGGTAGTCCGCGCGATGCCCTGGCGGGCGGCGATCTCGTCGTAGCTCAGGCCTTCGAACTTATGCAGCACGAAAGCCTGCCGCCGCCTGGGCGGCAGGGTTGCGACCGCCTCCAGGACGCGGCGCAGCTCGCAGCGATAGATCGCAGTGGCCTCCGGCGACGGGCGGGTATCGGCGACGGCATTCAGGTCGGCATCCGGCAACACGACCTCGGCACGCCGCGAGGCGTTCCGCATGTGATTGAGCGCGAGATAGCGGGCCGTCACTGCAAGATACGCAGGAACATCGGCCACATCGCCGCGGTCCGCATTGTCCATCAGCTTGACGAACGCCTGCTGAACCAGGTCTTCAGCCGTCGTCCTGTTCTGGACCAGGCGCTTGACGAGTCTCTTCAGACGCCCCCGTTCAGCGGCATACAGGACGGCAATGTCAATCGCACGGGCACTCATCGAGCCTACTCGGACGCGGCCGCCACAGACGCGAGCCACAGACAGGCCTAACGGCTGACAAATAATCGCGCAAATACAATAATTTAGACGACCTCTAACGTCGGCCGCGCGAGGCGCCGCCGCTGCCCAATGCACAGGGTGATTAACTTTCGTGTCCATCTCTTGCTAAGCGCGCATATTGCCGCCGCGACAATGATGGGGACGTTCCAGAGACGAACCGCCCAGTATCCGATATATAGACGCCGAAGACGACCATCTCGCCGTGAGCGAAGTTTGCGGCATCAACAGCCAGTCTTGATGCGCTTGCACAACGTCTGCCGGAGCTGACGAAATTCCCAAAGCTCGGAAGCCCTCGAGCGCCATTCGTCTGCCTTGAGTTCCAACGTTTGATGGCCGACCACGGCATCATCTGCAGCATGAGCCGTTCCGATAATGTCTGGGACAATGCTGCGATGGAGAGCTTCTTCTCGTCGCTGAAAACCGAGCGGACAGCCCGCAAGGTCTACAGGACGAGAGATGACGCCAGGGCCGACGTGTTCGACTACGTCGAGCGCTTCTACAATCCTCGGCGAAGGCACTCGACGCTGGGCTATATGAGCCACGTCGAGTTCGAGGAGCGAGCTATGTTAGCTTAACCTCGTGTCCGAAAAACCGGCAGCAGGCCAGGTAACGGAACCAAGAATCTAGTCCGTCCTCGAAGGCCTTAAGTATGGAGATATGCTGCCTCTTGTAGGGAACGAGCTCGGAACTCGATTGGAGCGCCGTCAGGCTGTGTGATTTCAGGTGGCGGGACAAACTTCCATTAGAGACCCACTGAGGGTTTTCGTACACCAAGAACGCTTTGATCGCGTTCTCAAGAGCGAAGCCCCCAAGGAGAAACACTGATCGGTCGATCCCTCGGCTCTGATGGAGGATGACGTCGTCGGCATCAACCTTCGTGATGATGGACGAAGAGGCGCGACCCGCGTAGATCGCGGCGGCCTGTTCGTGTAGGTTGTCCGCAGTTAGTAGCCAAGAGTGTGGGTTGGCAAACTCCTCTACGAAGAGCTTGCTCCGGTTGCTCATACTTAAAGCGTCGAGGCCGCCTAAGTCACTTTGCATGAGCTTCCCCGGTACGAATAATTCAAATCTCTGTCAGCCGAATCGCTTTGACCTACGAGAATCTCTCGCTTCGACCCAGAAG
>JAEYYQ010000042.1 GCA_023428365.1 Pseudomonadota bacterium
AACTGCCGCCGTCGCGGGTTCGCTCAACCTCGTAGACGATCGGGTGCTTGGGATCGCCACCGAGCAGAAAATAGCCGTGCAGCGAATGGACGCTGCGTTCCTCCTCGACGGTGCGACACGCAGCAACCAAGGCTTGGCCCAGCACTTGGCCGCCATAGACGCGCTGCCAGCCGACGCGCGGACTCTGGCCGCGGAACAGGTTCTGTTCAAGTTGCTCCAGGTCCAGTAAGGACAGGAGTGCCGAGAGCGCCGACGTCGGCTTGCCGGTTTCGGAGGGCATGCGCACCTCAAGGTTCAAGGGTGAGCGTTGGCTTCCTCGCAAGGGAAGGTAGCCGCACCGTGCTGTCAAGCGATGCCGGTGGCAGGCGTTTAACAACGGGTGACGAAGTGCCGGCAGTGTCCAAAACCCTGACCGTAGATGTCGCAATCACTGGCGCCAGCTACGCAGGCCTGTCGCTGGCGCTTGCCTTGGCTCGTACGTTTGGTCCGCAGTTCAGCATCGCGCTGATCGATCGCCAGGCGCCGTCCGCCGGACCGTCGATCGATCCACGAGCTTCGGCAATCTCAGCGGCGTCGCGGCGTATGCTGGACGCGCTCGGCATCTGGGATGCGATCGAGGGCGAGGCGCAGGATGTTTGCGAGATTCTGATCACCGACAGTAGCCTCGAGGCAGGCGTTCGCCCGGTTCTCCTGAGCTACGATAATCACCTCGATGACGGAGAGGCAGCATCGTCCATTGTTCCGAACAGCGCACTCGGCAGAGTACTGGAGGCGGCGGTTGCGACGCATCCGTCCATTCGCCGGCTCAGTTCGGTTGAGGCTGTGTCGTTCGAGACCAGCGGGCCGTTCAGGGTCGTCACGCTCTCGGACGGAACGATCGTTCGCGGCTCGCTGTTGGTGGCAGCGGACGGCAGACGATCGCGGGCGCGCGAGGCGGCCGGTATCAAGTGTGTGGGCTGGAGCTATGATCAGATCGGCATCGTGACGCGCGTGAAACACGAGCTTCCGCATCAGGGGCGCGCGATCCAGCATTTCCTTCCCGGCGGCCCGTTTGCGATCTTGCCGCTGAGGGGCAATGAGTCCTGCATCACGTGGTCTGAGGATGCAGCGCGGGCGCGAGAGATCTTGGCGCTCGACGATGAAGGCTTCCTGGCCGAGGCGGACAAACGTTTCACAGGACGACTAGGGGCACTGACATTGTCGGGCCCGCGCGCATCCTGGCCGTTGGAAATGCATCTCGCCCGGCAATACGTCGCTCCTCGTCTCGCTCTCGTCGGCGACGCCGCGCACGGCGTGCATCCGATTGCGGGACAAGGGCTCAATCTGGCGTTCCGCGATGTAGCCGCTCTGGTGGAGTCGATTGCGGAGGGCGTCCACGTCGGGCTCGATGCGGGGGATACAAATATTCTGAACCGCTATGAGCAATGGCGGCGGTTCGATTCCATGACGTCCGCATCGGCGTTCGATGCGCTGAACAAGCTGTTTGCCGTGGATTGGCCGCTGGCGCGCTCAGCTCGCGAAGCTGGGCTCGGTCTGGTTGACCGTATGCCAGACTTGAAGCGCTGGTTTGTGGCAGAGGCAGCGGGAACGACGGGCGATCTGCCAAAGCTTCTGCGCGGCGAACCCGTAATGCCAAATGAAAAGGGGGCGATCTAATCGCCCCCTTGTTCTATTCGCTAGCTCGCCCGATCAATCAGGCGGCCTGCGCATCAGCATCGACCGCATCATCATCGCTGTCCGTGTCAGCTTCGGCAGCGGCGCGACGGCCGCGGGCGCTCTTGGACAGCACCTCGGTGATCTTCTGCACCGCGCCGCGCTCATCGAGACGATCGACGGCAGCGATCTCGCGCGCCATACGGTCAAGGGCTGCTTCGTAAAGCTGCCGCTCGGAGTATGACTGCTCGGGCTGTGTTTCCGACCGGTACAAGTCGCGCACCACTTCGGCGATGGAAACCAGATCGCCCGAGTTGATCTTGGCTTCATACTCTTGCGCGCGGCGGCTCCACATGGTCCGCTTGACGCGGGCACGGCCTTTGAGCGTCTCCATGGCCTTCTTGACGATCTCGTCTTCGGCCAGCTTGCGCATGCCGACGCTCTCCAGTTTGCCGGTCGGAACCCGCAGCGTCATCTTGTCCTTCTCGAAGGTGATGACGAACAGCTCCAGCGACATGCCGGCGATTTCCTGCTCTTCGATGCCAACAATCTGGCCGACGCCGTGAGCCGGATAAACGATGTATTCGTTGGTCTTGAAGCCATGACGTGTGCTGACCGGCTTCTTCGCGGCCTGAGCACCATGACGGGCCTCAACGGCACGAGCCGCAATGTCCTTCGGCGTCACGGGAGCCGGCGCTGAGATCTTTGGCTGAGCCGGCTTGGCCATCGCGGCTGCACGAGCTGGAGCTGGCGCCGGAGTTGGGGCTGCAACAGGCGGCTTTGCGGCGATGGCAGGAGCCACCTTAGCCGCGGGTTTGGGCGCAATTGTCGCAGCCGCAGGCTTTGCGGCAGGTGCGGCCTTCTTAACCGGCGCCTTTACGGCAGTCTTCGCAGCATTTTTTACAGCAGAGGCTGCGACTTTAACCTTATTTTTCCCAGCTTTAGCGGAAATAGAAGAAGTCTTGTCTTTCATCAGTTTGGCGGACGTGCCAGAGGTTTTGGGTGAGGGCTTGGCTGCGACCGGCTTGGCGGCTGCCTTCGCACCTTTGGCGGGGACGACGACCTTCTTCTTCTGAGGCATTTGATTTCTCACTCTCTAGCGACCCGTGTCCGGTTTGCAGAGACCGGCCGGAACTCCCGCCCTGGAACAGGGCGTGGTGACAAGATTCAACTGCCGACATGATTTCTGTCGGCCAAGCAGGTCCGTCTGCTATGGTCCCCTCGCGGGACACAGCCTACTTCTCAACATCGATGGTTTGCTTGGCTTGCCGCGCATCGAGTCCGACAGACCATACGGCGCAGCATGGATCATACCTTCAAATACCACGCGAGTCAGATCGCAACCGGACTCAGCGTTCCTCATTCGTTTCTGCTACGCCACTTTGATTATAATATAACACAATCCTCACAAAAAAGAAGGGGGAGTTCGCCGCGCGTGGTCATCACGACCTTAATATAGCCGCCTGACAGGTTAA
>JAEYYQ010000045.1 GCA_023428365.1 Pseudomonadota bacterium
CTGTCGTGTTGCATCAACGTGGATTCGGTGATCTCGATCTCGAGCCGATGAGGTGCCAAACCTGATGTTTCAAGCGCGCTCCGGACGGTATCCACCAAAGTCCCGTCCCTGAGCTGACTAGGCGCGATATTGACCGCAATCTTCAGCGTATCGGGCCGATTTGCCAGCTCCATGCAAGCCGTCTGCAAAACCCATGCACCAATCGGCACGATCAACCCGGTTTCTTCAGCGACGGAAATGAACTCGGCAGGCGAAACCAGGCCACGTTCCGGATGGCGCCACCGCACAAGGGCTTCAAACCCTTTCAGCTCCTTGGACGCGATATTGACGATGGGCTGGTAGTGGACCTCGAGCTGGTTTCCTTCGAGAGCCATGCGCAGGCTCGTCTCCAGGGCATGACGTGCCTGGACCGAGGCGTGCATACTCTTATTATAGAAGCAGAAGCGGCCACGGCCCGCAGCTTTTGCCGCGTACAGCGCCAGATCCGCCGCCTTCACCAGATCGGCCGCCGTACGAGCATGCTTATGCCCGAGCGCAACACCGATGCTGGCGCCGACAATAACGCGCAGTCCCTCGATGTCATAAGGTTCGCTCAGAATCTGACACATCAACTTGGCCAGTTCGGCAGCGTCTCCCTCCTCACGCACATCCGCCTGGATGACGGCAAACTCGTCGCCACCGAGCCTTGCGACGCTGTCGTTGGGGCCTAACGCCGTTTGCAGGCGATCCGCAACGTGCGTCAATAATCTGTCGCCCAACGGATGCCCACGCGTGTCGTTGACGAACTTAAAGCCGTCAAGGTCGATGAGATGCAAGGCGAATTCCCGGCCGTCCTGGAAGGATTCAAATGCCCGGTCGATGCCCTCGCTGAACTTTGCGCGGTTCGCGAGCCCGGTCAGATGATCGTGCCGTGCAATGTGAAGCAGTTCCGCTTCATGCCGGATGCGGCTCCGCAATGCGCCGATCACTGCAAACAGGACCAGAATGGACAGGAAGGTCGCCCCAGCCACGTATTTGCGTCGATTGCTCTGGCGCGGGCCGTCCTCCATGATGTCACGGCCAGCGACAACCACCTTCAGCGGGTAATCCTTCACCGGACGGATTGCCATCACGCGCTGATGACCGCCGATCTCGGCATTCACGAGCTTCGTGCCGTCCTCCTCACGTTTCACATCAATGAAGCTTGTGATGTCGTGAAGCTTTTGCCCCAGCGAATTTGCGTAGATTCCGGTTCCCGTCCGCACGATGTCATCCGGACCGACCACGGCAACGCCGGTACCATGCCCCAGATTGAGTCCACCATAGGCCGACGAAAGGTAAGTCGGATCGAGCGACAAAACCACGACGCCGCCGAAGCTGCCATCTTTGGCATAATATCGCCGCGTGAATTGGACGGACCATTTTCCTGATGCGCGTCCCACCACAGGCTTACTGATGAACAGCGTGTCCAAGTCAGATTCGGTGTGCACTCTGAAATGTTCACGATCGCTGAGATCAACCGGCTTCGGCGGATAAAGCATCGCCGTGCTGGTAATCATCATCCCTTTGGGGTCCATGACCGCCATCTGGACGGTCTTTTCATCGACCGTGAAATCTTCCTGCAGCAGGCCGGGCCATTCGGCCGTGAAGCCACTGCGCTCATAGCTTTGACGCAAAAATTTGAGAATGCGGTCGATCTCGCTGGCCGTACGAGAGATATTCTTCTCGAAGACCTGCGCCAAGTTTGCCGCTTCCTGATCGATATCGCGTTCGGCCGCCTTGCGCTCGGTTTCGATATGCTGCCAGACGGCGGCCCAAACAACGCACAGCAGGACAACGCCGAAGCCGACGGGTTGCAGCAATATCCTTTTGGAGCGCTGCAACGTCCGGTCGGCGATTTTGTATCGATCGGTATTCATGAGGCACGCATTCGTTGGTGATGCTCGCCCGTAATATTTATCTCGATCTCACCTAATTGTTTCTTTCTAACACGCGCTTTTTTTAGTTATGCCGCTGACTTTATGGATAAATATGTGTAAATATTTCCGCATAGACGGCTAGTCGCGAAACTGATCCGAAAATATTTAGAAAACAACTTCTGAAAACATCCTCCAAAAC
Organism: Pseudomonadota bacterium; assembly: GCA_023428365.1. GTDB lineage: Bacteria > Pseudomonadota > Alphaproteobacteria > Rhizobiales > Hyphomicrobiaceae > ZC4RG25. The sequence goes on from JAEYYQ010000045.1 coordinate 2,098, forward strand.
AAACCCAAAACGAGAAAACCCGCCGCTCAATCTATCTTGGGTGGTATTTATACTGTACAACAACTACAGATTGTAGAATCTGAAACAAATTCGCGGACACCCGTCCTTACCGATCGTCACAGGGTAATGCCGGGATAAGACAAAGCCGGTAGAGCCCGCGCTGACAACCCCAGGCCCACCCATAATCGATGGTTGCAGCCGCCAGCCCGCCCGAATGCGCCTGGACCACACACCAAAGGTCAACGCTCCGCCCTCGACCGGACAACAACATCCTCATCAAGCCGAGGTTCGGAGCGTCGTTCCGCTACGCGGCTCAACGCCCCTCTGTCTAGCTCGCCCTGGGCATGTGCTTTACCATCAGCAGCTGCCGACCGAAGCCCCGTCAGAGTTCCTAAGGATCGAATGTCAGCATTAATAGAAGCACTGCACTTGAACGATGCAACATGCTGCGCCGAAGCGATCGTCGATCGTGTCGGGCGCGACATCAAGCTAGCCATTCCCATCGGCATCGGGAAACCGGTGCTACTTCTGAACGCTCTGTACCGCCTGGCTGAATCCGACCGCCGGATCAAGCTCGACATCTTCTCCGGACTGACACTCGCGCGGCCGCGATTTCGCAGTACCCTGGAGAAGCGATTTGCCGAGCCGATCCTGCAGCGCCTGTTTCCGACCTATCCGGAGCCTCTCTACGTTGCAGCGTTGCGCAAGGATGCGCTGCCGCCAAACATCGCGATCAACGAGTTCTTTCTGCAGGCTGGCGCATGGCTGAGCAACGGTCGCGTTCAGCGCGACTACACAAGCCTGAACTATGCACACGTCGCGTCCCATCTAGAACGCGTTGGGATTAACGTCTTTGCTCAGCTTATCGCACCTTCTCCGATCCCCGGAGACGACCGTATCAGCCTCAGCTCCAATACCGACATCACGCTGGACATGCTGCCCTACGTCGCCGCCCGCCGCAAAGCTGGCCTGCCGGTCGTGGTCGCAGGGGAACTGAATGCCAACTTGCCGTTCATGACCGGCGATGCCATCGGTCAACGCAGTGAATACGATGTGCTGCTCGAACCGGATGGAACGCCATACGACCTGTTCGCGCCACCGAAGGAACCTGTTTCCCTGACGGATTATGCAATGGCGCTGCATGCCGCGACGATGATCAAAGACGGCGGCACGCTGCAGATCGGTATCGGCTCGTTCTCAGATGCGCTGACGCATGCGCTCGTACTCCGGCATACGAACAATGGCGCATTCCGTAATTTGATCGAAAAGCTCGGCGAACCGTTGCATCCGGACTCCGAACTTCGGCCGTTCACCGAAGGTCTTTATGGATGCACGGAAATGCTCGTCGACGGCTATCTGGCACTCATGCGCGCCGGTGTGCTCAAACGCCGGGTCCCCACGCCCGATGGCGGGACGGCTCTGCTGCACGCAGGCTTCTTCGTCGGCAATCGCGCTTTCTACAAAGACCTGCACGAACTGCCGTCCGAGACAATGAACGAGATCCATATGTCGGCGATCTCATACACGAATACGTTGAACGGCGAATCTGAGCGCAAGCGCACCGAGCGCGCGCACGCTCGCTTCATCAACACCGCAATGACAGCGACCCTGCTCGGGGCAATTTCGTCGGATGCTCTCGCTGATGGACGCGTGGTCAGCGGCTCAGGTGGCCAGCTCGATTTCGTTTCGATGGCGCATGAGTTGAAAGATGCGCGCTCGATCCTTGCGGTTCGCAGCACGCGCCGGCAGAGACGTGAAACGACATCCAACATCGTCTGGGACTACGCGAATGCGACGATCCCGCGATCATTGCGCGACATCGTTGTCACGGAATACGGGATCGCGGATCTCAGGGGAAAATCGGATCGCGACACCGTCGCGGCGATGTTGAGCGTGGCCGATGCCGCCTTCCAATCGAAGCTGCGCGATCAGGCGCAGAGGGTTGGCAAGCTCGAATCCAATTTCGCGCTTCCGTCACACGCAACCGGCAACCGTTCTGATCGGATCAGCTCGGCATTGTCGTCGGCCAGGCGCAACGGACTGCTGCCGGAGTTCCCGCTCGGCAGCGATATGACGGACGTGGAGCATTCCCTCCTGGGGCCATTGAATGCCTTGAAAGGCGCGTCCTATCCGGATTTCCTGCAGATGATCGTCGCCGGACTATCGCGTGCGCCCGTCAACGCGGATGAAACCGCCGCCCTCGAACGTCTAGGCCTCAGCGCGCCTAAAAACCTTGCAGACCACGGATGGCGCATCCTGGTCAGCGGAGCGTTTCGGCGTCAAACCTGACGGATTTAGGCTCCGAATTCCTTGCATTTTCCGCTGTCTCCGGAGGTAGAGAAGGCGTGCTTTCGCGCGGCAAATCGCGTCGACTGATCGCGCGCCCAGAAATTCGGCAACAGAATTGTGAACAATAATGTTGACACATTGGGCGCGAGCAATTGTTATTGAGGCAGAGGAAACGCAAACGGGCAAACAATGTCCGATAAAGTTGTCGCGCTCAGATCGAAGCAGACCGCGAAGGCACGTAAGCGGCGTGCAAACGCGCCGAAGCCGGACGTGCTGCAGGTTCTGCGCGAGCGCATCGCATCGCAGGATATTCC
>JAEYYQ010000084.1 GCA_023428365.1 Pseudomonadota bacterium
TTCACGAATCTGAGGGTCGGACCCAACCTTTTCACCTCACGCCGCGTTCGCGATCCCTTCGGCCTTGAAGGGGCACGCGTCGGTTCCAGTGCTTCCGCCGGGCTGCGTGGCATGACGCCCGGAGGCCGCGTGTAGTTATCGCCTCCCCGTGCCGTCTTCGCCATAACTCCACAGTCCCTTATCAATCGTGGTCATGGTGGAAGGCGTTCGGCCGCATCTCAACGACAGGGCATAGACACCCAGAACACGCAGTCCACGAATTGGTTCACAACGATGACCACGGATTGTGGCGAAAGGCGGCAATGTACGCCGCCTTACCGATCAAAACCCCAATACGCCGAGGTGTGAGGCCTTAGGGCCTCAGTTTTCCAGCCGTCGCAGGACCAGCGAGGCATTCGTGCCGCCGAATCCGAACGAATTCGACAGAACCGTGTCGACCTGCCGTTTCTTCGCCGTATGCGGAACGAGGTCGATCGCCGTCTCGACGGATGGGTTGTCGAGGTTCAGCGTCGGCGGAACGATGTTATCGCGAATCGCCAAGGTGCTGAAAATCGCTTCAACGGCACCGGCCGCGCCGAGCAAATGACCGATGGCGGACTTGGTCGACGACATCGCCAGCTTACCGGCGGAATTACCGAAGATTCGCTCGACCGCGCCCAACTCGAGCTCGTCGCCCATCGGCGTGGAGGTGCCGTGGGCATTGACGTAGTCGATGTCGCTAGGGTCGATCCCGGCCCGCGCGATCGCCATCTTCATGCAACGATAAGCGCCGCCGCCATCCTCGGCCGGAGCCGTGATGTGATAGGCATCGCCCGACAGACCGTAGCCGATCACCTCGGCGTAAATCCGGGCTCCGCGGGCACGCGCATGCTCCAGGTCTTCCAGCACCACAATACCGGCGCCCTCACCCATGACGAATCCGTCACGGTCTTTGTCGTAGGGACGGGACGCGCGTGTCGGGTCATCGTTGAACCCGGTCGAAAGAGCCCGGCAGGCGGCAAAACCAGCCAGCGCGATGCGGCAGATCGGGCTTTCGGCACCGCCAGCAACCATCACGTCGGCATCGCCGAACGCAATCAATCGCGCGGCGTCACCGATCGCGTGTGACCCGGTCGAGCAGGCCGTCACCACCGCGTGGTTCGGCCCCTTGAACTGATGCTTGATGGAAACGTGGCCGGAGGCGAGATTGATCAGCCGTCCAGGGATGAAGAACGGGCTGACGCGGCGTGGCCCCTTCTCCTTGAGCAGGATCGACGTCTCGGCGATGCCGTTCAGACCGCCGATACCGGAACCGATGAGAACACCGGTCCGCTCCTGCTGTTCTTCTGTCTTCGCCTCATAGCCGGAGTCGGCAATAGCCTGATCGGCCGCCGCGACGGCGTACAGGATGAAGTCGTCGATCTTGCGCTGCTCCTTCGGCTCCATCCAATCATTGGGATTGAACGAGCCGTCCGAGCCATCGCCACGCGGAATGAAACAGGCGATCTGACAGGTGATATCGGAGACTTCGAATTCCTGGACCCGACGCGCACCGCTTTTGCCGGCAAGCAATCGTGACCACGAAGCATCAACGCCACTTGCCAGTGGCGTGACCAGTCCCAATCCAGTGATGACAACCCGTCTCATGCTGTCCCCTCGAGGGCGGCGTTTCAATTGAAACGGCATCGGCCGGACGCTGTTCGACTTGCGTCTAGCTGCTACAGCGCGTCCGACGGTGCCAATCAGGCCGCGTTGGCGTTCTTCTCAAGGAACTTCACGGCGTCCCCAACCGTCAGAATGTGCTCGGCGGCATCATCCGGAATTTCGCAGCCGAACTCTTCTTCGAACGCCATCACGAGTTCGACCGTATCGAGGCTGTCGGCGCCGAGATCGTCGATGAAGGAGGCATTCTCCGTCACCTTCTCGGCTTCCACGCCCAGATGCTCGACCACGATTTTCTTCACGCGCTCGGCAACATCGCTCATCGTATTTCCCTCGTCTCTTCGTTTTTCACTTGGGTTTGTCTTTGTGGTCGCCTCGAATATTTCACTGTTGTCGAGGCGGAGTTTCCGAGCGGGCTACCAGAGTCCTGGTTCAAATGAATCCAAAACACGTCGGCTTGGCAGGTTTTCCCCAGGTACTCCTCACGAAAGCAGGCGCTCGTAACACACTTCCCAGGACTTGGCCAGCATCCCCGAAACGCCTGCACACTGCATGGCGCAGCGGGGTGCCAAGCCCCGTAGAACGGGGCCGTTCAGGCTATACCATGACCATACCGCCGTTCACATGCAGGGTCTGACCGGTCATGTAACGTGCTTCTTCGCTGGCGAGAAACAATGTCGCCGCGGCAATATCGTCCGGCACGCCGAATTTGGCCGCCGGGATGTGCTGGGCAATCGCCTCGACCTGCTTATCGTTAAGAGCGTCCGTCATGGCCGTCTTGATGAAGCCCGGGGCGATGCAGTTGGCGGTGATGCCACGGGAGGCGACCTCGCGAGCCAAAGACTTGGTCATACCGATCATGCCCGCCTTGGCCGCGGCATAGTTGCCCTGCCCCGGGTTGCCGATGATACCAGAAATCGAGGTGATGTTGACGATCCGGCCCCATTGGCGGCGCATCATGTTGCGCACGGCGGCCCGGCTCAGCATGAACGCCGAGGTCAGGTCGACCGCGATCACCTGATCCCACTCCTCATCCTTCATACGCATGAACAGGTTGTCTTTGGTCATGCCGGCGTTATTGACCAGAATATCCAGCGTGCCGACCTTGGCCTCGGCCTCGCCGGCAAGCTTCTGCACCGCTGCGCGATCGCTGAGGTTGCAGGGTACGATGTGAACACGTTCTTTCAGGTCCGCCGCCAGGGCTTCCAGGCGATCTACCTTGGTCCCGGAAATCGCAACATTGGCGCCGGCTTGATGAAATACGCGCGCGACGGCCTCGCCGATCCCGCCGGTTGCCCCGGTCACGAGGGCACCCTTGCCCGCCAGACTGAACATTATGATTATCCTTTCAGTGCTGCCGCCGCCGCATCGACGTCCGCGACGGTGCCGACCGGCGTTGCATTGGCATCCTTTAGAATGCGTTTGACGAGCCCAGCAAGTACTTTGCCAGACCCAATCTCGTAGAAGTCCGTAACACCCAATGCGCCCATGCGCATCACGCATTCGCGCCAGCGCACGGTTCCCGTCACCTGCTCGACGAGACGACGCTTGATCTCTTCCGGATCGGAAATCGGCTCGGCCACGACATTGGCGATGACCGGAACCACCGGTGCCTTGACCTGAACCTGCGACAGCGCCTCGGCCATTGCATCCGCCGCAGGTTGCATCAGCGCACAATGGAATGGAGCGCTCACCGGCAACGGCAGCGCCCGGCGCACGCCATGCTTGCGGCCGATCTCTCCCACCCGATCAATGGCGGTCTTATGCCCCGACAGCACGACCTGAGTCGGCTCGTTATCATTGGCGATCTGGCAAACGTCACCCTGGGCCGCTTCCGCCGCGACTTTCTCCGCGACATCGAGCCCAACGCCCAGCAATGCGGCCATGGCGCCCTGCCCGACCGGAACCGCCTTCTGCATCGCCTTGCCGCGCGCCCGCAGCAATCGGGCGGCATCGCCCAGCGACAGCGCACCGGCAGCAGCCAGCGCCGAATACTCACCCAGCGAGTGACCGGCGACATAGCTGACCTTATCGGCAAGCTTGATGCCCTTTTCGGCTTCCAGCACGCGAACGACCGCCATCGAGACGGCCATCAGTGCCGGCTGGGCGTTTTCGGTCAGGGTCAGAGTTTCCTTCGGGCCGTCCCAGATGATCTTGGAAAGCGGCTCACCCAGCGCTGCGTCGACCTCTTCGAAGACTTCGCGCGCCGACTTGAAATTATCCGCCAGTTCCCGGCCCATGCCGACATCCTGGCTGCCCTGACCGGGAAAAACGAAAGCCACTGCCATTGCGCGTTGCCCCGTCCCTTTGAGTGGAGAATGCTGCTGCGAACCTCGCGCAGCCCGCGAATTTTCCGGGCTTAAGACATGGCCGCGCGACGGATGTCAAGCGATCATAGCCCCCGGGACCCGGCCGATTACCGCGAAAGAGCCGCAGATGCCGGTTGTTCAGGGGTGTGGATGCGGGAAGCCGTGCCGCTCCGATAGGACGGTCAGGATGGCGTCCTTAGACGCCACGAACACCCGTCCGCGATAGCTTCCGGTTTGATGCGGAGACGTTTCGCCGGGCGCCAGAACGAGAAGCGGCAGCGACTGATTCTCCTCCCCGGCTAGCGCGATGACCTCGTCGCGGGGCCGGGGCCAAGCAACCCTGACGACGTCAAGACGCTGCGCCTTGTCGGGGAACGAGGCGAGAACGCCTTCCAGCAGAGCGCAATGCCAACAATAGAAGCGTTGCCCGGGATATTGAGGGTCGGCAAAGTCCGGCCGCAGCAGATAAAGTGTGTCCCGCACAGTCATCCAGCCAATGGCCCGCTTGCCTGCGGCAACCCTACATCACCGCGAAATACTTGCAAGACAGCCGAATTTCCGTATAACCGCGCCTGCAAGCCATCATGGTTGGAGGCTGAACGGCGAACGCGTCTTCGGGCGCGGGAGCGGACCATAAGGTCCAATCCTGCCGGTGTCTCCGCTCTTTGAGGTCGTCTTGATAAGGCCTTTCCAGCCGCCCAGCGGCGAGATCCGGCCTTTGAAGGGGCTCCGCGCCATGGTGGACAACACGAGAGGAAAGGCAGACTTCATGCCGTTGTACGAGCATGTCTTCCTGGCGCGCCAGGAGGTTTCGACCCAGCAGGTCGAAGCCATGATCAAGGAATATTCCGACGTCATCGTCGAAGGTGGCGGCACGGTCGGCAAGACCGAGTACTGGGGCCTGAAAGGCCTCGCCTACAAGATCAAGAAGAGCCGCAAGGCGCACTACGCGCTCATGAACATCGACGCCCCGTCGGCCGCCGTGGCCGAGATGGAGCG
>JAEYYQ010000130.1 GCA_023428365.1 Pseudomonadota bacterium
GTCCTGCGATGGTTGCTGCGGGCGCAATTGCCGGGAAAATCACCGACGTCCGCAAGGTGCTGCAGGCATGAAGCAACCTTTCACTGATTTCTCGGGTATCGCGGCTGCATTGCCGGTCGAGAACATCAACACCGATGCAATCATTCCGTCCCCGTGGCTGCGTACGGCCGGCGGCAATCTGGCCAAAGGTCTGTTCGGCGCGCTGCGGTTCGATGGCAATGGCAACGAACTCGATTTCATTCTCAACCGGGAACCGTTCCGCAAAGCTCAAATCTTGTTCGCCGGCCGGAACTTTGGCTGTGGTAGCTCGCGCGAAGCTGCGGCTTGGGCGTTGCGGGACTTCGGCATAAGGGCCGTTTTCGCACCGAGTTTCGCTGACATTTTCCACGAGAACGCGTTTCGCAACGGCATACTTGCGGCGCGGATTGAGGAGGATTGTCTGGCGGCGGTGAACGCCCTCATCCAACGCGGGACGCCATCGCCCGCGTTTGCCATCGACCTCGACCGTGAAACTATCACGGGGCCGGACGGTACGGTTTGGGCGTTTGCTGTCGCGGCATCCCGCAAGCGCGCCTTGCAAACCGGCGCCGATGAAATTGCCATGACGCTGGAACATGCAGCCGAGATCGGCAGATTTCATGATGTCTCCCGCACGAACCAGCCCTGGCTCTATCGCGCCGTTGAAGCGCAGGGAGAGGTTCAGTGATGCGTTGCCCAAGCTTCCCCGATGCCCTGGCCCAGGGACGGCCACTCATCACATCTCTCGCGCATGATGTGCTTTCCGCCAGGCAATCCAAAACGACCGTGCCCAGCGGCGCCTAGTTCACAACAATCAGCCTCCAAATGACTCCCACGGAGAGATCCATGACGAAACCCGCAACGCCGTCTTTGCCGAAGAACCGCAAGCTGTTCTACGGCGGCGCTTGGCATGATGCCGTGTCCAAGGAAACGACACCGATTTCCTCTCCCGCGACGGGAGAAGATCTCGGTGTCGCACAGAATGCGGGCGCTGCCGACGTTGACCGGGCGGTCGCCGCGGCAGCCGAAGCCTTCCCTGAATGGCGCGACATGCCTGGACAGGAGCGGGCAGGTATCATTCGCGAGGCAGCACGCATTCTGCGCGAGAATGCGCATGAACTTGCCTATCTCGATGCGCTCGATGGCGGCAATCCGCTGCAAGCGATGCTGTATGATGTCGAGATCAGCGCCGGTTACATGGATTATTTTGCCGGCCTCGTCATGGAGATGAAAGGCGCCACCATTCCGGTGCGTGCTGGCATGCTCAACTACACCGTTCGCGAACCGCTGGGTGTCGTCGCACGGATCGGTGCATTCAATCATCCACTGTTGTTTGTCGGCGGAAAATGCGGCGCACCTCTGGCCGCGGGCAACACGCTGATCATCAAGTCCGCGGATCAAACACCGCTTTCCTCGCTGCGCATTGCGGAACTGTGGGAGAAGGTATTTCCTCCCGGCGTGTTTAATGTCGTGACCGGTGGGCGTGAGGCTGGCGCGGCTCTCGCCGAACATCCGCGCGTCGCCAAAATCGGGTTCATCGGCAGCATCGCGGCAGGCAGGGCCGTTATGCGGTCTGCGAGCGGGACCATCAAAGCGCTGACGCTCGAACTCGGCGGAAAGAATGCGCTGATCGGCTGCCCGGACATGGATCCCGAAACGCTCGCCAAGGGCGTCGTGCGAGGCATGAACTTCCGTTACGTCACCGGCCAGTCGTGCAATTCGACGAGCCGCGTGTTCCTGCACGAGGACATCTACGAAAAGACACTGCCCGCCATCGTCAAGGAAGTGCAGAGTCTGCGGATCGGATTGCCGATGGATCCAGAAACCGAGATGGGCTGTTTGTCCAGCAAGGCGCAGTACGAGAAGACGCTGAGCTACATCAAGATCGGTCAGGACGAGGGCGCGCGGCTCCTTTACGGCGGGAAGCATCCGGCAGATCCGAAACTCGCCAATGGCTTCTTCGTCGAACCGACTGTGTTTGCCGATGTCACCGACAATATGCGCCTCGCCCGCGAGGAAATTTTCGGACCTGTCGTCAGCATTCTGAAGTGGTCGGACGAGGACGATCTGATGCGCCGTGTCAACGGCCTCGAATACGGTCTGACATCGTCGATCTGGACGCGCGATCTCGGTCGCGCTCATCGTTTGGCATCACGCGTCCAGGCCGGCTACGTCTGGATCAACGATGCTGCGACGCACTACGTCGGCGTGCCATTCGGCGGCTACAAGCAATCCGGCATGGGCCGCGAGGAATCTCTAGAAGAACTGCTGGCCTGCACTCAAATCAAAAACGTGCAGGTTATTTTCTAGAGGTGAGCAACGGCGAACGCCGCACGCAGGAGCGAGATTTGGAGGAGGAATTCCGCAACTCTCTCATCGTGCCGCTGTCGAACATCGCCGGGCACCAATTTGGCTTGGACCGCAATGCCAAGTACCGGGCGTTGCACTGGTTGGAGTAGGCCGGCGCGGCGTTAAGGGATTACGGTCGCCCCGTCTCGCCCCTTGGTATGCTTCGAATGGCTGCAACGGCCAGAGAACGTTCTTGCCGGGGCATCTTCGCTGGTCTGACTACGGTCGCCCGAGCAACCCAATCAGCCTGGGGCACGACTTAGAACACGCGCGGAACGAGAGTCAGAATGAACCCGGAGACGTAAGTCAGAATGAGTTCAATGAGAACGTTTGTTCTCACGCTAATAGTTTGAATTGGCGGGAAAATTCAATGGCGCACCGGGCAGGATTCGAACCCACGACCCCCAGATTCGTAGTCTGGTGCTCTATCCAGCTGAGCTACCGGTGCGTACCGCTGCTCGGGGCCGGAAGGGCCGTGCGATTCAGCGAGGCGCCACTACTACTGCCTGACCGCCCGAAGTGCAAGAGGGACATTCCCAAATATCGCTGATCCGGGCAGGGGTTCAGATGTCGGTTGCCAGCAGCAGATGCTCATGTGCGGCAAGCTGTTCCATCACCAGGGCCGTCCCCTTGACGACGCACTGCATCGGAGCCGACGCAAGCTGGCACGGAGCGCCGATGCGATCGGCCAATTCGTCGCTCAGGCGGTCGAGGAGGGCGCCGCCGCCGGTCAAGACGATACCCCGCTCGCAGATGTCCGCGGCGATGTCGGCGGGGATATCTTCCAGCGTCCGGCGTCCGAATTCCGCGATGTCGCCGATGACACCATCCAGAGCTTCTGCGACGTGCTGGGGACTGAGCACGACGGTTTTTGCGCGGCCGCGGCGGAGTTCCCGGCCGGAAATGCGAATGTCGATATGACGGCCATTAACGAGCACCGAGGCTGTCCCGGCCTCCAGCTTGATGCGCTCGGCGTTGGCGGGCCCGACGACGAGATGATGCTGCCGGCGGATGTAGAGGCTGATGGCGTCATCCATGGCGTGGCCAGCCGCTCTCAGAGAGCGCGCCGTTACAACTTTACCATGGGATAGAACCGCGATGTCCGTGGTGCCGCCGCCGATATCGATGACCATGGTGCCGCGCGCGTTGGCAACCGGGATGCCAGCGCCGAGCAGGGCTGCGACTGGCTCGGCCACGAGATGCACCTTGCGGGCGCCTGCGTACTTGGCCGTTTCGGTGACGGCGCGACGTTCGACGGGGGTGGCGCCGGCAGGCACCGAAATCAGAATTCGCGGTCTGCGGAAGCCGAGCATGGACCGCGCGCGGCGGATGAACTGGCGCAGCATGAACTCGGTCGCCACGAAGTCGGCGATGACGCCGTCGCGCATGGGATGGAGGGTTTCAAGCGGTTCAGGCGTCAGGCCAACCATGCGGCGGGCTTCGTCGCCAACGGCGATCAACTCCCGCTCGCCGCCGCTGGAGCGCACGGCCACCATCGATGGCTCGTTGATGATGATGCCGCGTCCGGTGACGTGGACCAGCGTATTGGCCGTGCCGAGATCTATTGCGATGTCATCGGAGAACGCGCCACTGACCCCGCGTACCTTCGGCAGCATGGTGGAGGATAATCCACGCACGGGAAGTCGGATCATGTGTGCATCCGGCAGGTTGCCCCGCCCCACTGTCTCGAATCCACGGTCTATCGGAAACCGATACAATGCAGAACTGCGCCTCAGCGGTCTCCGATCCGCTGCGCAGCGTGCCTGTGATTCTTAAAAAATAGGGTAATCCGGCACGTCCGCCAATGCGATTGACGATACGCGCCGGATGATAATCTGAGAGCGGAAAAGATCAGACGCCTTTGAGTTTCGCGGCCGGCTCTGAAAAATGCTGAGCCGGAGCGCCACGCTGGCGCTTGATCATCAGCTTGTTCAAGGCGCCGATATAGGCTTTTGCGGATGCAACCAATGTATCCGGATCAGCGGCCTTAGCAGTGACGGTACGGCCTTCCTCCTGGAGACGCACAGAAACCTCAGCCTGCGCATCCGTGCCCTCGGTGACGGCGTGCACCTGATAGAGTTCCAGCGTCGCGGTGTGCGGCACGATCTTCTGGATCGCGTTGAAGGTCGCATCGACCGGCCCGTTTCCGGCGGACTGGATCGTGGTTTGCTTACCATCGACATCGAGGGTCAGCGTTGCCGACTGCGGACCTGAGGTTCCCGCGATCACCGTCAGCGCCACGACCTTGATGCGGTCGGTCGCCGTTGCGATTTCCTCGTCGACCAGCGCCTCGATGTCCTCGTCGTAAATAATCTTCTTGCGGTCAGCGAGCGCCTTGAAACGGTTGAAGGCATCTTCCAGAGCGTTTTCGCCCAGGTCATAGCCGAGATCCTTCAGCTTGGTGCGGAAGGCGTTGCGGCCCGAATGCTTGCCCATCACCAGCGAGGTTTTGGAGACGCCAACGGATTCCGGCGTCATGATCTCGTAGGTTTGGGTGTGTTTCAGCATTCCGTCCTGATGGATGCCGCTCTCGTGCGCGAACGCATTCCGGCCAACGATGGCCTTGTTGTACTGAACGGGGAACGACGTTGCCGCTGCGACCAGTTTGGACGCGCGGGTCAGCATGCTGGCGTCGATCCCGGTGTGGAACGGCAGCACATCGTTGCGCACCTTGATGGCCATGACGATTTCCTCGAGCGCGGCGTTGCCGGCCCGCTCGCCGATGCCATTCAGCGTGCATTCGATCTGCCGCGCGCCGCCGCGCACGCCAGCCAGCGAGTTCGCAACCGCCATGCCGAGATCGTTGTGGCAATGAACGGAGAACACGGCCTTATCCGCGTTCGGTACGCGTTCGCGGACAGTCTTGAACAGCTCGTAATATTCGTCCGGGGTCGTGTAGCCCACCGTATCGGGAATGTTGATGGTCGTGGCGCCGGCTTTGATCGCCGTCTCGACGCAGCGGCAGAGAAAATCCATCTCCGTGCGGGTGCCGTCCTCGGCCGACCATTCGACATCATCGACATAGTTGCGTGCGCGCTCGACCGACTGGCGCACCATTTCCAGGACCTGCTCCGGCTCCTTTTGCAGCTTCCACTTCATGTGGATCGGGGAAGTGGAGAGGAATGTATGGATGCGCGGCCGTTGGGCATGTTTGACCGCCTCGCCGCAGCGGTCGATGTCTTTCATGCCTGCGCGGGCCAGCCCCGCGACCACCGAACGCTTGATCCTCTTGGCGATCAGCGAAACGGCTTCGAAATCACCGTCGGAAGCAATCGGGAAGCCAGCCTCGATGATGTCGACGCCCATATCATCCAGCAGGTCGGCGACTTCCAGCTTCTCCTCCAGCGTCATCGTCGCGCCGGGGCACTGCTCGCCATCGCGCAGCGTGGTGTCAAAGATCAATACTTTGTCTTTTTCGGAAACAGAGTCAGCCATTTGAAATGATCCTTCGCGGTGGCCGGTGTTCTGCAGGAACGTGCCGGCAGTCTATCGGTTTGGGTTCGCCTATTCATCCCCTGAGCGCCCGTCCCGGACCGTTCCGAGACCGTCGAGGCGCAGGGGCTGGTAAGGAGGAGGGTGCGAAGGAGGACGGCGCGCGCCGGGCAAGCGGCGTCGGGCGCAGAGCGTGCTGCGCGGGTCAGATCAGCGATGTCCCAGGTTATTGCGGGCATGGTGATCTTGCTGTTGAAAGCCGTAGCGAAGCGCTTCGGGCGCTCCCCTCACACTGCGTGACTAACCAAAGACCGGAGGCAATGCAAGTCGTTTTGCCAATATCAGCGCGCTAACAGCGATATCTGCCAGTATCGAAGCATTAACCAGGAGGATTGCCAGCGCCATGGCGGGGGACCGCTTTTTCATCATAACGGGCGGCCCAGGTTCAGGGAAAAGTACGCTCATCGAGGCCTTGGCGGCTCTCGGCTATCCACACATGCCGGAGGCGGGCAGGGCGATCATTCGCGATCAGGTCGAGATCGGCGGGCGGGCTCTGCCCTGGGAGGACCGGGTGGCGTTTGCAGAATTGATGCTGGGTTGGGAACTCAGATCCTACCGCGCGGCGGCACCTCTGACGGGGCCGGTTCTGTTCGATCGCGGCGTCCCCGACGTCATAGGGTATCTTCGGCTGATTGGAGCCGAAGTTCCCGCGCACATGAAACGTGCGGCCGAGTTGTTCCGCTATCAGCGGCAGGTGTTCGTTGCGCCGCCGTGGCCCGAGATTTTCGTGCAGGACGCGGAGCGCAAGCAGTCGCTGGCTGAAGCCGAGGCAACGTATGATGCGCTTGTCGGCGTCTACGGCGATTATGACTATGAGCTTGTCGAACTACCGCGCGTTCCGTTGCAGCAACGCGTTGATTTTGTGCGCGAGCGGATTGGTGCAGCCTACTAGCAGATATCGCGGAGGCTAAACGCGGATCTTTCCTTCGGTGATCCGCACGGCGTGCCCGCCGATGCGCACGTTCTGAAGCTGGCCGCTGGCGACATCCAGAGACAACGTGATCAGGCTGGGCCGGCCCATCTCGAAGCCTTGCTCGATGATGCGTTTGTGATTGCCTTCCGGTGGTGCATCGAACCGCTGAATGACGCCTGCGAAATTCACTGCCGCAGAGCCCGTCGCCGGATCTTCAGCAATCCCCATCGCCGGAGCGAACATGCGCGCGTGATAGCTCGACGCTGCTTGAACAGTTTCACTGCAATAGAGGAATGCGCCAACGACGCCCTGAGCGGCGATCGCGGGCCAATGTTGAGCGTTCACTGACGCTCTCGCCATAGCCTCCAGCGAGGCAACCGGCACGAACGTGAAGCTGTTGCCGGCGCCGAAGCGGGTCGGCTTGTGATTGGCGAAGCCGATCTCTCGCGGTAGCAGGCCGAGTGCCGCTGCAAGTTGATCTGTCGCCGGCGGCGGACCGGCATCTTCGGGCAGCTTGGGGGCATCGAACTCGGCAAACGCGGGCTCGCCATTTCTAAAACGCACGCCGACGCGCACCGGGCCGATGTTCTCTTCGAGAGCGACAATGGAGTCGCCGGTGGAAGCCATCCCTTGAAGTCGCAACTCTGCAAGCAGAATGGCGGTGCCGATGGTCGGATGACCTGCGAAGGGAAGCTCGGCTGCGGGTGTGAAGATGCGAATCTTGGCGGAATGCGCTGGGTTCACAGGGCGCTGAACGAAGACCGTCTCTGACAGCCCAAACTCGCGGGCGATGGCCTGCATACGATCCGTCGACAGCATGTCTGCCTCATGCACGACGGCCAGCGGATTGCCGGTGAACGGCGTCGCGGTGAAAACGTCGAGCGTATGGAAGGCGAGCTGGATCATCGAGGAACCCATGGTGAGAGCGGCGCGATCCAGTATCGACGTCATATCGGCTTTGTCGATAGGTCGCGACGGCCGGAATAGGCAAACGACAGAACTTCCGCGCGACGTTGCGCAATTCCTCGCCAAAATCGACAAAGCTGCGCCGCAGTTGCGGCGAAGTCGATCGTCGACGGATCAACGCGATCCGCAATTGTTTCTGTATGTTGCAGGCAAGTTGATCAGTCCAGTCACAATTCAGCCGCGGGCCGGCCACGCTCTGTACAAGTTCCACAGGCGAAATCACCGTCACCGATCGAGGCTAGCCGGGCTCGTTTGGAAGGGCCCTCGGGGGGCACTACAACATCTCCGGTATCGTGCTTTTAGTCCAAATGGACTGGCGCCTGAGGGGGAGCCACGCAGGACCAATTCTAACGCTCTGGGGCGAAAGCCTTGCCGAACGACGCGATCGTTTGCAGGCAACGCGCTCCGAATACCACTTGTCTCGGGGAACGGCTGCCTGTCGGTTCCCGAGTCGGGCGGTGGAGAACCCCCGCTTCTCTACCGCCCGGCCCTTTAGTTCAATTTGCTCGCTGCCTACTCCGCGAGCGCACGTTTCGCCGGAAGGCCTGTGCTGCCGCACCGCCACACACCTCCCTCCCCGACGCGGTGGGATGGGTCTTCCGGCGATCCACCGTTCAGATCCCCAAG
>JAEYYQ010000218.1 GCA_023428365.1 Pseudomonadota bacterium
GCGATGGTATTGAACGCCAGCACCAGGATCGTACCGTAGAACACGTTCAGCGGATTCCATGGCGCGTTGATGTAAAACACATACGCCAGACCGATCACCAGCCCGGGCACCGCCATCGGCAGCATCGCGAGAAAATGCGCGATTCCCCGCCCGTACCGGAAGCCTTGCGCCTTCTCAACGAGATACGCACCAGTGAAGATGATCAGCGTCCCGAAGACGGTCGCAATGGTCGCCATCTTCAGCGAGTTGAAGTAGGTGTCCCAGCCGTCGGGGTCGAAGTTGCCGAACTGATAGTTATTGAAACTGAGCGACAGGTTGTAGGGCCAGTACGTGACAAACGACGCCCACACCGCGACGCCCAATATGCTGATGATCAGGGACCCGAGAAACCCGCAATACGCGACGAATGCGAGATCACGGCCACGCACCGGCTTCGGTTCCAGCGGAACGGCACGCGCCGACAACAGCGCCACTTGCTTGCGCTGGATCAGACGATCGGCGGTGAAAGCAACCACCGCCGGGACCAGCAGCACGAAGCCAACCACCGCACCCATTTCGAAGTTCTGCTGCCCCACAACCTGCTTGTAGGCATCGGTCGCCAGCACGTTGAACTGACCACCGATCACTTTGGCGATGCCGAAGTCCGTGATGACCAGCGTAAACACGATGAAACCGGCGCTGACGAGACCGTATTTGATGCCCGGAACTGTAACCGTCCAGAACACGCGCCAGCTCGACGTACCCAGCGCATTGGCTGCCTCATAAAGCCGGCCATCGGCCAGCGACAGAGCCGTGACGAGAATGAGCACCGCGAACGGAAAGCAGTAAAACACCTGCGCCATGAGAATGCCGATTGGTCCGTAAATCGATGCCCCCATCATCCAATCGCGCAGAAATCCCTGATTGCCAAAAATATAAATCAGCGAGATCGCCGAAAGCAGCGATGGGGCGAAAATCGGCAATAGCGCGACGGCCATGAAAAACCCTTTGAAGGGCATACACGTCCGCGTCAAAGCATAAGCGTAGCCAAACGCCAGAGGAAGAATGACCGCCGTCGCCGTCAAGGCAACGAACAGGCTGTTCCAGATCGATTGGACCAGGGACGGCGTCGAGAAGTAAATTACGTAATTTGCCAGCCCAATGAACTCGCCATCTGAGTTCTGAAAACTTTTGGTGAGCAAAAGTCCAAGCGGCAGAGCAATAATGACGATGAGAAAAAGGACCAGGATCGAAATCCCGATCCGCATCACCCAGTCGTCACGAGAGAGTTGCCGCGTGACCGGTGGTGACAGTGGCGATGCCGCGATCGTCATACGGCGGCTCTTTCCTCACGAGGAAATACACGTAAGGCTTCCGGTGGGAGAACCACGGTCAACGGCTGCCCTTCGGCAATCGACAAATCGCGCATGGCATTCGCGGAAAAGTCTGCCAAGAGCTTGATGTTCGGCGCGGCATCGAGTGCCATCGTCGCCCGGCAAAATGCACCGAGATAATCGAGCAATTCGACCACAGCCGTAATTTGATTGGGTGTATCGGCGGTGATCCCGCGAACGCGAATTTCTTCCGGCCGCAACCCGAGCCTCACGGGTGCGTTCATCGTATAGTTGTTGGCGCCCGCGCATTGCAGCTCAACATCTCCGATCCGCACACGGTCGGGACCAGAGACGACGGCATCGAGGAAGTTCATGGTGCCCACGAAGTCAGCTACGAAGGCCGTCGCGGGACGGGCGTAGATTTCGGCTGGTGTGCCGACCTGCTCGATGACACCGTGGTTCATGACCACGATGCGATCGGCCATCGCCAATGCTTCTTCCTGATCATGCGTGACCAGGATGGTCGTCACACCGAGGCGGCGCTGAAGAGCTTTGATTTCGTCGCGCAATCTCACACGCACCCGTGCATCGAGCGCGGACAGAGGTTCGTCCAGCAGCAGTAACGACGGAGACGTCGCCAGAGCGCGCGCCAGAGCGACCCGCTGCTGCTGCCCGCCAGAGAGCTGGGCAGGATACTTTTCGCCCTGATCGGGAAGTCCGACGAGAGCCAGGAGTTCGTTGACACGCGCTTTGATCTGGGCACGCGGTAGCCGGCGATTGACAAGCCCGTAGCCGACATTCGCGTCAATCGTCAGATTGGGAAACAGGGCGTACGACTGAAATACGATACCGAAATCGCGATCCGCTGGTGGCAGATGGGAAACATCGCGTCCGCCCATCTCGATGATGCCGGAGTCATGCGGATCAAGCCCGGCAACGGCGCGTAACAGCGTTGTCTTCCCGCATCCTGACGGGCCGAGAAAACAAATTAGCTCGCCCCCGAAAACATCCAGCGACACGGACTTGAGCGCCGTGAAGCCGCCAAACCTTTTGATCAAATTTCGGATGCTGAGGTGCACGCGCTTTTCGGCATCGTTCCCAGCGGCTGGTGGCGTGCGTTGCAGCGTCTGCAGCATAAGACGTCCTTTTGAAGCTGAATCAGAACGGCCGCCAATCTGGCGGCCGTTCCACGCAAAGCATTTCAGTTCTTCGGAGCAGCCTTGCTCTCGTAGCGGCTCGACCACTCTTTCAGAATGCGGTCGCGGTTCTCGGCCATCCAGGCGAAGTCGTTCTTGATCAGACGGCTCTCAGCCTCTTTCGGATAGTTTGGCGGATAGGAGCCCGCGCCAGGATAGGCAACGACGGCATAGGTCTTCGAGTACAGCTCGTTGGCTTCCTTGGTAGCACCCCAGTCCGCAATCTTCTTTGCAAGATCGAGATTCTTTGTGCCCTTGACGATGGAGGTGGCTTCCATCTCCCAGCCCGTGCCTTCGGCCGGAACGATCACCTCCAGCGGCGCGCCCTTGGTCTTCTCAGAAGCGCCGCGCATATCGAGAGCGATACCGGCGACACGCTCGCCGCGTGCAGCCTGCACGCACGGTGCACTGCCGGAATGGGTGTAGACGGCCATGTTCTCATGGAGGGCATCCATGAACTTCCAGCCCGCGTCCTCGCCCATCATCTGCAGCCAAGCGCCGACCATCAGATAGCCGGTGCCGGAAGACGCCGGGTGCGGCATGACCAGCTTGCCTTTGTACTCAGGCGCCGTCAGATCCTTCCAGGTGGTCGGAGCCTTGATGTTCACCTTCCCAGCCTCTGCCGTGTTGTAGCAGATCACACCAAGATAACCGTCCATGCCGGTCCAGGTGTAGGGATCTTTGCTGTCGCGGAATTCCGGCTTTAGCGCATCTACGCCAGCTGGCTTGTATGTCTCAAGCAGACCAGCCTTTTCGAACACCAGCAGAGAGGTGGCGGCAAGTCCCAGCACGACGTCAGCGCGCGGGTTGTCCTTCTCCGCCAGGAACCGGGCCGTGATGACGCCGGTCGAGTCGCGGACCCAGACAACTTCTGCTTCAGGAACAGCCTTTTCGATAGCAGCTTTGAACGGTGCAAGCTGGTCGTTCTCGATCGCCGTATAGATCGTAACCTTGGTTTTCTGCGCCAGGCTCGGCGTCGCCGCCAGCCCGAA
>JAEYYQ010000313.1 GCA_023428365.1 Pseudomonadota bacterium
CCCACCCGCAACGCCCGCGCCAGACCCTTGTAGCAGGTCTCGGCTATATGGTGATTGTTGTCGCCGTACAGAGTCGCGACGTGCAGGGTGATCCCGGCATTCTGCGCAAATGCCTGAAACCACTCACGAAACAGCTCCGTATCCATCTCGCCGACCTTCGGCTGCGAGAAGTCGACCGTCCACACCAGATACGGGCGGCCGGAAACATCCAGCGCGACGCGCGTCAGCGCCTCGTCCATGGCCAGGTGCACATCGGCATAGCGCGTGATACCCGCCTTATCGCCCAAAGCCTTCGCGACGGCCTGGCCCAGCGCGATACCGGTATCCTCGGTGGTGTGATGGAAATCGATGTGCAGGTCGCCCTTGGCCTCGAGCGTAATATCGATCAGCGAGTGCCGGGAGAGTTGCTCCAGCATATGATCGAGAAAACCGACGCCGGTCTTGATGTTGAAGGCACCGGTGCCATCAAGATCGACCGTGACCTTGATCTCGGTTTCCTTGGTTTTGCGCTCGATTGTGGCGGTACGGCTCACGGGAGCAGGGTCCTTAACTTGATTGTTCGAAAACAGCCGTTTATCAGCTAGCGCGCCTGCGGGATATTGGGAAGCCCTATGCGGCGATCTTCTCCCGCGCCCTCTTGCTTTGCTCAGCTTCAGCCCCAACCTACGCAATAAGTGTGAACCATGAGTGATTCATCTTCATCTTCTGCGCCGGTCTGGCACGGCACCACGATCCTGACTGTCCGGAAGGGCGGGCGGGTGATCATTGCTGGCGATGGACAGGTGAGCTTCGGCGCCACCGTCATGAAGTCCAAGGCACGTAAAGTCCGCTCGCTGTCGCGTGGCGACGTCATTGGCGGTTTTGCAGGCGCCACGGCTGACGCCTTCACCCTGTTTGAGCGGCTGGAAGCGAAGCTGGAGCAGCATCCCGGGCAGCTCATGCGCGCCGCCGTCGAGCTCGCCAAAGACTGGCGCACCGACCGTTATCTGCGCCGCCTGGAAGCCATGATGATCGTCGCGGACCGGGCGACGACGCTGGTTCTGACCGGCAACGGCGACGTCCTCGAGCCTGAGCACGACGTCATCGGCATCGGCTCCGGTGGCATGTACGCCCTGGCGGCCGCTCGTGCGCTGCTCGATCAACCCCTCGATGCCGAGGCGATTGCGCGCAAGGCGATGGCGATCGCGGCCGATATCTGCGTCTATACCAACCAAAATCTCGTCATAGAGAGCTTGCCGAGCGACCGTTAGGCGAACCCGAGTCCGCGCACACATGGAACACACACGATGATCGCCTGGACCTATTTGCTTGCGGCTGGCTTTTGTGAGGTGGTGGCGACCACAGCTTTTCGCTACACGGCGGGCTTCACCAAGATCATCCCGTCGGTCGTGTTCGGCCTGTCCGTCGCTGCGAGTTTGCTGTTGCTGCAGGCATCGCTGACGGGAATTCCGCTTGGAACCGCCTACGCCGTCTGGACCGGAATTGGGGCAGCCGGCACCGCCGTATTGGGTATCGCCTATTTCAACGAGCCGACCACGACGATGCGTCTTGTGTTTCTGACGCTGTTGATCGGTTCGATCCTGGGCCTCAAATTTACTGCGACGTCGCACTAAGGAGTGGGGGCGCAATGACAACTTTTTCCCCGCGCGAGATCGTCTCGGAACTCGACCGGTACATCGTCGGCCAGAAAGATGCCAAGCGGGCGGTCGCCATTGCGCTGCGCAATCGCTGGCGCCGTCAGCAGCTCGCCGACGATCTCAAGGAAGAAGTTCAGCCCAAGAACATTCTGATGATCGGGCCTACCGGCATCGGCAAGACAGAAATTTCGCGCCGGTTGGCGAGGCTTGCGGGCGCGCCGTTCATCAAGGTCGAGGCGACCAAGTTCACCGAAGTCGGTTACGTCGGCCGCGATGTCGAATCGATCATCCGCGACCTGGTCGAGGTCGGCATGGCACTGGTGCGCGAATCCAAGCGCAAGGAAGACCGCGCACGCGCCGAGAAACACGCTGAAGAACGCGTGCTCGACGCATTGGTCGGCGAGAATGCATCATCCGCGACGCGCGAGAGTTTCCGCCGCCGCCTGCGCGACAACGAGCTGAACGACAAGGAAATCGAAATTCGCGTCACCGACACGGGTGGCGGAATTCCGATGTTTGATCTGCCTGGCGTTCCTGGTGGCTCGATCGGTGCCGTCAATATCGGCGACATGCTCGGCAAAGCGTTCGGCGGCCGGCAGAAGACGCGTCGCGTGACCGTCCAGGACAGCTACGAAATTCTGATTGCCGAAGAGAGCGACAAGCTGATCGACCAGGATCAGATTTCGCAGGAAGCCATCAAGGCCGTTGAAAATGACGGCATCGTTTTCCTCGACGAGATCGACAAGATCTGCTCGCGCAGTGATGGCGGCCGGGCCGGAGCCGACGTCTCGCGCGAGGGCGTTCAGCGCGATCTTCTACCATTGATCGAAGGTACGACCGTCTCGACCAAGTACGGTCCGGTGAAAACCGATCACGTGCTGTTCATTGCATCGGGCGCCTTCCATGTCGCAAAGCCGTCCGACCTTTTGCCGGAATTGCAGGGCCGCCTGCCGATCCGCGTTGAACTGAAGGCGCTGACGCGCGAGGATTTCCGCCAAATTCTGACGGAACCGGAAGCGAGCCTGATCAAGCAGTACACCGCGCTAATGGCGACGGAAGGCTTGGACCTCGTCTTCACCGATGACGCCATCGATGCGATTGCCGATACCGCTGTTCAGGTCAACTCTACCGTCGAGAATATCGGTGCCCGTCGTCTGCAAACGGTGATGGAGCGTATTCTCGACGAAATCTCGTTTGATGCGTCAGACAGATCCGGTCACACGGTGACAATCGACGCGCAGTACGTTCGCGATCGCGTCGGGGATCTGGCGAAGAACACCGATCTCAGCAAGTTCATTCTGTAGCCGGCCGCGGAGCCATCCGCGGCCCATGACCAGGGACGCACCCCATGCCCCGCCTGTTCAGCGGGATAGAAATTCCCGATCATGTGCGCGACACGCTTGCGCGCCTCAAACAGCCTTTGCCCGGCGCGCGCTGGATCGAGCCTGAGAACTACCACATCACGCTGAGATTTGCGGGACATCGACAACCACATTGCGACCGAGTTCGCGCATTTCCTCGATGACATTGAATTTCCGGCCTTCGAATTGCGGCTGTCCGGAACCGGCGTGTTCGGCGGCGATGACCCACGTCAACTTTGGGCCGGCCTAGAGCCCAGCTCCGAACTCGATGCTCTTGCCCGCACCCACGAGCGCGCCGCGCGATCGGCAGGCCTGCCGCCCGAGCCGCGCAAATTCAAGCCACACGTGACCATCGCCCGGCTCAAGTACTCCAGCCCCGATATCGTCGCCCGCTATCTGCAGCGAAACGGCGGTTTTCGCAGCGAACCGTTTTTCGTCGGACGATTCGCTTTGTTTTCATCCAAACCGATGGGCGGCGGCGGGCCGTACGTCGTCGAGGAAACGTACACGTTGCAGGGCGGCCAGTACGCCGACTACGAAGACGAACCCTGACCCGTCCAGCAGCGCCGCCGATGGAGGATCGCGACATGCCAAAGAAATTGACCGATGACGCGCGCCGTCAGGCGTTGGAGCGACTGCAAGGTTGGCAATTGGTCGATGGCCGCGATGCGATGACCAAGCAATTCAAATTCGCGGATTTCAACGCAGCCTTCGCTTTCATGACACGTGCTGCGCTCGCCGCGGAAAAAATGGACCATCATCCGGAATGGTCCAACGTCTGGAATCGCGTCAACGTCACCCTGACCACGCATGATGCAGGTGGCTTGACCGAACGCGACATCGCTCTTGCCGAAGCCATGGATAAGTTCGCGAAATCAGCGTGAGGCGGGTAGTCTAGCGATACCGGCTCGCGCGCCGTGAACGGCTGCTCGGCTGCCTTGGGGCCGCCCCGGCAGCAACGTCCTGATCTGATATCGTGCCGGCGGCGTGCAATTCTTTTAGCTCATTGCGAGCCTCGACGTCACCCTTGCGGCTTTTCTCCTGAAGTCCGTAGACGCGATGCCGCTCCAGCGAAGCGGGCTCCCAAGGTTGGGGCTTACACGCGCACGACTCATCGTAGGTCGTCCGATATTTATAGGCATTCGGCAGCTCACTGTAGGACTTGCCGTCGATATCGTGCATTTCCATCGGATCGGTATCACTATCGGGAAACACGAACAGCTTTGCGGGCGAGGTGCAACTGCGCTCACACGTCTGCTGATCCTTGTCGAAATTTCTCGAGGTTGTAGAAAAACTCACAGGAAACGACGACCCATCGCAGAGCCGCACACAGACCGTCCGATAGGTGCCCGAGCTCGAACGCGAACTTCTGCTGCTCCCCCTGCGGCTCCGATTATTCTCATCCCCGTACACGTCGAACAGGCCTACCCGGCTCGGCGCGTCGTAGGAGGATTGAGACCGACTACGGCGCTCGCGGCGCGACGATGATCCCGAGGAGTAGGAGGAATTCGATGACGAGGAGCCGCTGCTGTTATTGCGGAACATACGCTTGACGCCCGCCATCCACTCGTCGTCCTCAAGGACAACCGATTGCTTGGTGAACTCCCTCGCAGACTCCGTCCGTTCACCCCCTATTACGGCCGCCGCCATGAAACGGCTGCCAGTTGACAGGGCCGCGTGTCCGAGCCACGCTGTCACAACCAAAGCGAGAGTCAATCCTCCCAGATATCCAGAGATTGTAAACAGGCGGACACGGCCCGTACGCGGGAAGAAAATCGAACGCTTCGTCATTACGCACTTACTATCCTACTGGCCCGTGGTTCGTCGCAACGAGCCACCGCGAGCCCGCGAACACACAAGTGCTCACAGGCTCAAAACGTTCCGAAAAAATCGGTACTCACCTCATCTTGGCGCGAGCCGGATTGCGCCATCCAAGCGTAAGCTTACGCCATTCAACATGATGTTTTCGCAAATATGCGTGGCGAGCATCGCATATTCGGATGGATCACCGAGGCGAGAGGGAAATGGCACGGTCGCCGCGAGGGAATTGCGCGCCTCTTCCGGAAGCCCATCGAACATCGGCGTATGAAACAATCCCGGCAAAATGCTGCAAACACGGACGCCATCGCGCGCCAAATCTCGTGCGATCGGAAGCGTCATTGCCGCCACGCCACCTTTCGATGCGGCGTAGGCGACCTGTCCCATCTGGCCGTCTTCCGCAGCCACAGAGGCCGTATTGATAATAACCCCGCGCTCTCCATCTGGCGGCAGCGCTGGCAACGCCATCATTCCAGCCGCGCATTTTGAGATCATCAGAAACGTCCCGATAAGATTGATCTCAATAACCTTGGTGAAACTGGCCAGATCGTGCGGTTCGATCGCCCCGGTTTCCTTCACGCGACGCGCGATCCGCTTGCCGATTGCAATGCCCGCGCAGTTGACCAGGATCCGCTCTTGGCCATGAGCAGATCGGACCTTCGCAAGGGCCGCCTCGACGCTGCTTTCACTGGTGACATCACAGCGCGCGAACGTACCGCCAATTTTTCCGGCAACCGCTTGTCCGGCTGTTTCATTGAGATCGAAGATGCTGACCTTGACCCCTTTCGCTGCGAGGGCTGCGGCCGTCGCCGCGCCCAGGCCCGAAGCACCGCCGGTGACGACAGCGGCAATATCCTGACCCAGCATCATGACGCAATACCTCCCAGGCGGACGATCTATGCTTGAACGTCATAAGGAGGCCCGCGTCATCCGTAAAGTCGCATAGCCCTTGCAAGCTGGCCCACCAGCGGTCTTTGATGGGCGCCTTGCGAATTAACGGAGCACAGCCTTGTCCCGCAACCGTCTGATCGACCTTTACAGTGATACTGGCACCCGCCCAACTGCTGCGATGCGCCAGGCGATTGCGTCTGCCGAAGTCGGCGATGAGCAGCGCGGAGAAGATCCGACAACGGTTGCTCTGCAAGAGCGCGTGGCCGATCTTCTCGGCAAGGAGGCCGCACTTCTGCTTCCCTCTGGCACGATGTGCAATCAGGTTGCTCTGCTCGTACATTGCCGAAAAGGCGACGAGGTTATCGGCGCCGCCTACACGCACGTGTTCTCATCGGAAGGCGGCGGAGGATCGGCATTCGCAGGCGTGCAGACGTGGCCGATTACGTGCGACAACGGCATTTTCTCAGCCGAACAGATGATTGGTGCAATCCGTCCGCTTACCCGGCATTGCCCCATTAGCCGCCTGGTCGTGATCGAACAGACCAACAATCGCGGCGGCGGCGCCATCTGGCCGCTAGATAAAATCAATGCCGTCGCTGAAGCAGCGCACGCGCGCGGCTTGATCGTTCATATGGATGGCGCGCGCATTCTCAATGCAGCGGTCTCCAGCGGAACGCCCGCCAAGGAGATGGCGAAGAATTGCGATACGGTCTGGCTTGATCTGTCCAAGGGATTGGGCTGCCCGATCGGCGGCGTTCTTGCCGGATCGCGCGCATTTATCGAAGAAGCCTGGCGCTGGAAGCAGCGGATGGGCGGCGCCATGCGGCAGTCCGGCATCATCGCCGCCGCTGGCCTTTATGCCTTGGACCACCACGTCGAACGGCTCGCTGAAGATCACGCCAACGCTGCGCTTCTGGCCCAGCTGATCGGCCGGATCGACGGTGTACGTCTCATGACACCGAAGCCTGAGACCAACATCGTCTATTTCGATATCGAGATCCCGGGCTTCACATCCAAGGACCTCACCGCTGCGCTACTGGAACAGAACGTGCGCATGGGTACGCCTTATGGCGGCATCCGCGCGGTCACACATCTCGACGTGACGCGCGCGGACATGGAAGCCGCGGCAGAAACACTCGGCCGCGTGCTTGCGAGCAAACGCTGATCAAGCCGCCGCGGCGCGCACTCGCAGTCTGTGCAGCATAAACGCTGCCACACCGAGCGCGACGCCGAGCGGCGCATGCCACGTGAGGTGTAATCCTGGGATTGTCGCAGTGGTGGCGGATCCGAGCAACGGCCACAAAATTCCGTTGATCAGTGCCGGGAAGATGAGCAGCAAGCCCGAAGCCCAGAACATCAGGTTTTCGAGCAGTGTCGTTTTCTTGATCACCCAGCGCTGCAACGCGAACGCCAATGCGACAATGCCCGCGGTCGTTACAAGCGTAATTTCGACAACATCGAACCAGGTGCCACCCGGCGGCAGTTTGAACAGCAGGCCGACCCCGAGCGGATCCATCACGAACACGAACGGAACAAGAAACGCCGGCATCGTGTACTTCCACGACTGCAACGTCGTTTTATAGGGACTTCCCCCCGTGATCGCCGCAGCCGCGAATGGCGACAAGGCCGTCGGCGGCGACACCTCGGACAGCACGGCATAATAGAAGATGAACATATGCGCGGCGAAATCCGGCACGCCGAGTTTGATCAGCGCTGGCGCCGCGATCACGGCACACATGATGTAGGACGCCGTGACGGGCACGGCGAGACCGACGATCCAGACAATCAGCGCCGTAAAGATCGTCGTCAGCAGGAGGCTACCTTGCGCATAGCCGATGATGATGTCGGCAAACCGCTGTGCCAATCCTGTCAGCGTCACAACACCGACAATGATGCCGGCCGTCGCGCAGGTTGCGGCAACGTTGAGAACGCCAACGGTGCCATCTCTGAGTGCCGTCACCAGACGTTCCGTGACGGGGAAAATCTGCGGCAGGAAAAGACCAATCGCAGATGCCAACACCAGCGTGCCGAACGCCGCTGTCGAGAACGCATCCGTGGGTTGATAACCGAGCATCGTCAGCAAGGCCGCCAGTACGATCGGCACAGCGACCGCGATGCGCGGCACGAGAGCCGTATCCATGCGGATAGCGCTGACTGCAATGGCCAGCAGCGTAGCCCAGAACACCGCAAGCACCGGCGAGAAGCCGAACAGCATGAAGGCAATGATCGAAATCAGCGAGCCGAAGTGGAACCAGTAGCCCGTAAACAGGCGCCACAGCGTCCCCTTCTCGATCAGGACTTCACCGCCGCCACCGTGCTTGGATGCATCCACCTCAACCATCACCCAGATGGCGAGGTAGTAAAGGATGGTCGGAATGATCGCCATCAGGATGACGTCGAAATAGGAGATCTTCAGGAACTCGGCGATCAGGAACGCTGCCGCGCCGAGCACCGGCGGCGAGATGATCGCCCCGAGACCGCCAGCAGCAAGAAGTCCACCAGCCGCGTTCTTTTCGTAGCCCGCCTTCGCGAGCAACGGATAAGCGACGGTGCCGATGGTGACGGTCGTCGCCACGCCGGAACCCGAAGGCCCACCCATCAGAAACGACGACAGCACGACGGCGCGTCCGGCCGAGTTTCGCTTGCCACCCATGGCGGCAAACGAGAAGTCGATGAAGAACTTGCCCGCACCGGAAACCTGCAGCACCGCGCCGAAGATCGTGAACAGAATGATGAGGCTGGACGACACGTCGACGGTGGTGCCGAAGATACCTTCCAGCGTCATGTAGAGATGACCAACGAGGCGATCGAGCGGATAGCCGCGATGCGTCCATGGCGCGCCCAGATGATTGCCGAACAGCGCATAAAGGAGGAATGCGATCGACACGAGTGGCATGATGAATCCGGTCGCGCGCCGCGTTCCCTCAAGCAGCAGCACAATCAGGATGACGCCGACCCACACATCCATCGGATCCGGTGCGATGGCACGGTCGCCGAAATATTCTCCCTGCGACAGCATGTAGACGATGACGCCGACACTGGCGAAAGCGAACAGCCAATCGAACCAGCGGATGCGGTCGCGCATGCCGGGCAGCATCGGGAACAGCAGATAAACGAGCAACAGCACACAGCCGACGTGTACAGGGCGAAGGATGAAGGCGGGTACGATGTCGTAAGCAGCGTAGATGTGGAACAGCGACACGCCAACGGCGATGCCGGTGATGATCCATCCGAGCCATCCGCTGACCCGGTTCGTCGCGCCTTCTTCTTCCTCGATCAGTTTTTCGACCGCTTTCAATTTTTCAGCGGTGAGAGGGTCTTTTTCCAACTGATCTTCGACTGTCAGATGGCTTGTGTTGGCGCGGGGCCCCGTATCTGTCAATGCTCGTCTCCCAGAAGGCGCTTCGGCCAATGTTTTTAATTGAACCGGCTACGGCGCGCCGATCTCGAAACGAAATAATCGGATGCGAAAAGACGCACCGGGCCGCCAGGGCCCGGTGCAATCCACGACATCGTCGTTGCTCACTCGACGTTGATGCCTTTTTCCTTGAAGTACTTGAGCGCACCCGGATGGAACGGAACGCCGGCACGCTTGTTCGATTGCAGCTCCGGCTTCACGTTCAAAGCCTCTTTGTGAACCTGGGCCAAATCATCCCGCTTCTCCAGCAGGAGCTTGGTGAGGTTGTAAGCCAGGTCCTCCGGCATATCGGCATTCACGGCCATGATGTTCCAAACCGTGATGTTGCTGTTGTCAGCTTCCATGCCCGAATAGGTTGCTTTGGGGATCGTTGCCTCGGCATAGAGCGGGCCATACTTCTCGTTCATTTTCGGAACGAGATCCGCGAAATCGATCAGCTTGAGCTTCGTGTTCGGAGTCGCGGCAAGATCGGTCACAGCAGCCGTCGGAAGACCACCGACCCAGAAGAACGCATCGACTTTCTTATCCTTGATCGCATTTACGCTCTCGGCGACGCCGAGGCGTTCTTTCTTAATATCCTTATCAGGATCGAGACCTGCCGCCTCGAGCACGCGGAATGCGAACACTTCGGTCGCGCTGCCAGGCGAACCGGTCGACACGCGTTTGCCCTTCAGATCGGAAACTTTGCTGATGCCGGTTCCGTCCACCGTCACCACATGCATGTGGTTCGGATACATGACGGCCAGAGCCTGAATTGGCAATTTGCTCGGAAATTTGCCTTTACCATTGATGGCGTCCCATGCCGCATCGACCTGCGACAGGGCCAGATCGCTGCGACCGCCGCCAACAAGCTTGAGATTATCGACGGAACCGCCGGTGACTTCCGCGGTCGCCGTATATCCGGGCAGTTCCTTGCCGATGATGCTGGCAAAGCCGCCACCGAGCGGATAGTAAACGCCGCCCGTACCGCCGGTGGCAACGGTCAGCTGCTTGTTCTGCGCCATCGCGCCGCCAGCAACGGCCGCCATGCCGAATCCGATCGCAACAAAGGCGGATAACGTCTTGAATTTCATGATTTTCCTCTCTCCCTAACAACCGTCGATTTTGACCGCTCGACGTCCATTGGACTGCTTTTAGTCCGTTTCGCCCACATCGCTATTCAACTTATGGCCTGACGATCACTTTGCCGGTTGCTTCCCGCCGATCCAGCAAGCCGATCGCCGCCGCCGTCTCTGTGAGCGGTAGCGCGGCGTGAGTGTGGGGCTTCAACCGTCCGGCGGCAACCCATTTCAGCACCTCTTCGAGGTTGGCACGGTGGCCAGCCGGATCGCGCGCGATCACGCCGCCAAGCATCACTCCGATCATATCGCAACTCTTGAGAAGCAGCAGATTCAGGGGGATCTTCGGGATCGCGCCCGCAGCGAAACCGATAACGAGAAAACGGCCCATCCAGGCGATCGCGCGCAGAGCCGGCTCAGAGTACGCACCGCCGACGCAATCATAGATGACATTCACACCGCGTCCGTCGGTCAGATCGCGAAGTCCCTGCTTGAGATCAGTGGTCGTGTAGTTCAGCAGATGATCAGCACCATGCTTGCGGCAAATCTCGAGTTTTTCCGCCGAAGACGCCGCGGCGATAACTTTCGCGCCCATTAGCTTGGCAATCTCGACTGCGGCAAGGCCGGCCCCGCCTGCTGCCCCCAGAACTGCTACCGTTTCCCCCGGCTGCACCCGGGCGCGCGTTTTCAGCCCGTGCATCGCCGTCCCGTAGGCGACGCTGACGCCGGCTGCCATCTCGTCAGGCACGCCATCGGGAACAGGAATAATTTTCTCAGTATTGACGGTCACGCGTTCGCGCGCGCCGCCCCAGCCGATATCGGCGCACACGCGCTGTCCGGGTTGCAATTCTTTGACATCCGGCCCGACGGCTTCAATGACGCCCGCGATCTCGGCGCCAGGCGAGAAGGGAAGCTCGGGTTTGAACTGGTACTTGCCGCGTGTGATCAACGTGTCGAGAAAGTTCATGGCGACAGCGTTGACGCGAACGACGACCTCGCCCGACCCGGCCGTAGGCTCTGCGATCTCCTCGATCACAATCGCTTCAGGCCCGTCGAAGGACTTGCACAGGGCAGCTTTCATGTGACACCTCATCGTTGATTGCTCATGATCGCAAACGGCGGCGCTGCATGCATGGAAGCCGCTCAATCCGATCGATGCGGAAACAAACAAACTGTCAAGCGACATGACCGAAAATCAAGCCAGAAGCGGCGTTGGACTGAGAAGCCCGCAGCCGCGCGGATATTTTGCCATCGGCGCGGAGCGCATGTCGAAGGCGCTGAACCTCGGCAATCTGATGCGATCTGCGCACGCGTTTGGCGCCAGCTTCACATTCACGATTGGAGCGACCTACCAAGCGCTTGAAGCGCGCGCCGACACATCAAAAGGGCAATGGCACTTACCGCACTATGATTGGACGAGCCTCGACGAGATGCAATTGCCGCGCGGTTGCAAGCTGGTCGGTGTCGAGCTGACGGACGACGCCATCGATCTGCCGAGCTTCCATCATCCGTTACGCGCCGCCTACGTGCTGGGCCCGGAACGCGGATCACTTTCTGATGTTTTGCTCGCGCGCTGTGATCACGTTGTTAAGATCCCGACGGCATTCTGCATCAACGTTGCGATGGCCGGAGCAATTGTGATGTATGATCGCGTGAAGACGCTGGCTCATTTTGCCGAGCGCCCGCTCAGCGCCACGGACCAACGGCCTGCAACGCGCACTGCAAAATCCGCTGTCCACAGGCCCCCCTCGTGACATGACCCGCCAACAACCTCTATATGCTGAGGCAGGGCTGATTCACGCCGCAGCCCCGTTCGTGAGGTGAGATGCGCATAACGCTAATTTTGACTGCTCTTTCGCTGCCACTTTGGTTTGCAGGCACCGCGCGTGCCGAGACCAAGCAAGTCGAGACGTTCAACGGCTGGACGCTCTACTCGAATAAAGACGGCAATTCTCCGCTTTGCTTCGTGCTGTCGTCTCCGACATCGACCGAGCCAGCGGGAGCCAAGCGCTCACCCGTTCATTTTTATGTTTCGGCTTGGCCGCGCGAAGGCGTGCGCTCGGAAATCAGCGTGAAGAATGGCTATTCCTTCCGCAAGGGATCGGAAGTGACGGTGACTGTCGGCTCCGATGCCTTCAAGCTCTTCACGCAGGATGAGAGAGCCTACGTCAACGATCCCATTGAAGAGCTCAAGCTGCTCGAAGCGATGAAGAAGGGCAGCACGATGGTCGTGGAAGGCGTGTCCGAACGCGGCACCGCCACGAAGGATAGCTATTCGCTCATGGGCATCACCAAGG
>JAEYYQ010000273.1 GCA_023428365.1 Pseudomonadota bacterium
CGGAAGCGCCCAAGCGCATGCAGTTAATGCGTTTCATAATGTAAGGACATACCGTCGAGGTCCTGAACCCGTCATGAATAGCCCAAATCAGAGCTGAAGTGTCACACGCCGGCGCTCCAACGTCGAGCTGGCGCGAGATCGCCCGATAATGGTCATTGCAATGCCAATCAGGCCGCCCACGGCCTGAACCACGTCGATGACGCCTTCCCCCAATTCGCGCACCAGATCACTCGTGATGTCTAGCCCAATCAGCGGCCCCAGGACAGGCAGAACCGTCGAGGCCGCCGTAATGATAGCCCCCCAGATGGTCATGGAATGGGCCCACCACTTGTTGCTCGCCGCACTGTTGTCGGACGTCGTCATCGAAGTCTCTCCTGTTTGGGACTGTTGAACGGATCTCGATGTGGGGGACTGAGCAATTCGGCCGGCTGCAGCGACGATGAAATCGACCCGCCTCAGCCAGCCACGGCCGAACCGCCAGAAATGCCCCAGGCTGCGATAGCGGACGCGGCGGATCTCCGCGTACCTCTCGACCATTTCCGACACCGGAATGGCCTTAATCGCCGCCATCGTTTGAGGGCCGATCTCCCCGTCAATCAGGACTTGCGCGGCCTCCTGCAGCATCCGCGCCGCATTGCCGACCCCATGGTTGACGGCCGCATCGAAGTGCATCAGTGCCAGAGCCGGCGGCATGTCCGCGGCCCGCGACGGCGCCCAATAGCGCGTGCGATAGATCTCCGTCACAAAAGCCGGATCTATTTGCTTCAACTCAGCGACTAACGCCGAACGGTTCTGATCCGTCAGCGCGACATTCTTTGCCGCCGCATAGACCGCAAGCGTGATGCCACGGTTGGTGGGACCGCCAGGATCGTACGGATCATCAGACCACCCGCCTTCCATCTTGAGAACGGGCTCGAGCGCCGCCTCGAACAGTTCAATTCCGTCTAATGACGCCGTCGCCTCTTTTGTAGCGGCTGGCCAGCGCACCCCCAAAAGACGCGAGACGTCGAACGCCTGCACGGTCACGGCGTTGTCCTGGTTGCCACCCAGCAGGATCAGTTCGTTGCCGCGCACACCAACGATGAAACCGACATGCCCCTGACCGGCATCACTGCCACGACTGAGCACCGCAACCGCTCCGAGCCTGGGCGCTTCCAAAGCCGTACCCCAGTCGAGATACGACCGCGCCAGCAGCGATCGCGTGCTGGCAAATCCCGAGCGCTCCAAACAGGCGCCAAGAAAGGCGGCGCACCACGCAACCTCATCACTCGTCACGGACGCATGACCGACTTCGCGAAAGAACGCCACGATCCGCTCATTACTGGCTAAACCGGATATCTCGCGCGTACCGATCTCGCGCCATGCCGTTTCAAGCCATGCGGGCTGCTCCGCCGTCATGTGCGCTCCTTCTTCACTGGAAATGAGAAAGGCGGCGGCTGCCGCTAGATGGTGGCGGTTCGCGGCACGCCACGGCCCCATACAGCACTGAGCTGGTAAATCCGGACTGAGAGACTTTCAGGTATCTCGTCGAAATCTGCGATCTGCTGCTCTGCGCCGTAGCTCACCAGCGGCTCGCCCGCTGTTAGCGTGCGCCTGACGATGTCACCATCGAGCACATCGATCTCGTAGCGTTCCCAATCTTCGGCCAACGGCACTTCAGCCATATCCCAGCTATCGCCACCTCTCCGCGTGCGGCGGATCCAGCTTATCTCCAGATCTCCGGAGTGATTGCGCGCGCCACGAACATGCACCGGACTGAGTGGCCGAAGACCAACTCCGCGAAAGACATGCGGTTCGGTAGCATACGCTGCGTGCCCAATATCTCGCTCCGCAGGACCAAACCGCCAGTTTGCCGTCAGACCGATCTCATCCGGTGCGAGATCAACGCGCGCAATAGCCTGCCCCAACAGCACAAACGGCGCCCCCGGCACGACGACGGAACGCATGGCGCCTTCCGTTCCAGCCTGCCCACGCAGCAAAGTGCCCAGCCTGTAAACGCCTGGTGCAACCAGCGTTGCGGTCTGGAATTGCACTACCTCCCACTCGCCGTCCTCATTCCGAACTGCTGCGGAGTTCATTCCCGCCAGCATTTGAATGACATCCGTTGAGCTCAGTTGACCGTGATCAATACGCACGACGAGTTCGTTCGCGTAATCGAAGCGGCCGGAAACGCCCTGCGAAAGCATGCTCTCCGTGAGCCCAACAATCGCCGGTGCATTGACGAGCGCCTTCAGTGTGAAGCCGGCGTCAGTCGGTGATCGGAATAATGCGATCGCGCCCGGCCAGGGCATCTGTGACGCCGCGAAATACCCAGCATAGTCTGGTTCATCGCCACGCAGCAGCGGCAAGTCGAGGAAATACCCCAGCGCCTGCCCGGAGGCTGAAACCGGAGGCTTCCGCGTCTCCCGTGTCGGCCCTTCGCTCAATGCATAGAGCGCAGGATCGACGCTCAGCGCATCGATCTCACGCGCGCCGTGGTCTCCAACTTCAGTCACACGAAACAAGCGCTGCCGTCCGCCTTCGGAAATCAGCACACGATCGGCAGGCTCGACCGATAGCTGACTTGGCGGCAACACAAACGACGCGCGTTCACGCGCCGCCCAGGCTTCGAATAGCCAAGCATCCGTGATTCCCGCCGCTTGCTCAGCATCCAATACAATCGGCAATTCGGCCTGTGCGACGCGCGCACTGCCAGCGGAGAGCCGACGAGCCTCGGCCACCGACTGGCGATAATCCTGATTGGCCGAGGCGTAGATCACCTTCGCCGATCCCGGCAGTTCCGTTTCCTGACTTCGCGTCAGCCGCAGTAAATCAGCTCCCACCGACGTCTCGACCAGATCAGCCGATGTCAGCGTGACCGACGACATCGGCGTCCCGCGCGGACGAAACTTGATCCGCCCGCCGCTTTCGATCGCATCGAAGAAGAACGACAGCTCTAGGGGCTGCAGCGCCTCACGTGGCGCCATCAGCCGATCCACTGTGTAGCCGTGCAGAATGCCGTTCAACGCGCTCGCGTCGTAATCGGAGAAACCCGCATCATCAAGAATCCGCGCGACTGTATCGGCCAGAGGCGCACTGCCAATGCGGCCATTGATCCAATGTCCGCGCCGCCAATTGTCCGCGTCTCCCCAGGTTTCCTTATCGGCGGGAAACGCCGGGTACGGCCGCGCATCCCAAGCATAAACGTGCATCATGGCCGGATCGACCATCCGTCCGCCGTAGATCTCCGATGTCGGATTCAGCCCGGCAACTGCACCCGCATGCTCCGGATCGAACGCTTCGATCAAAGCCTGTAGCATCCGTCGCTGCATGAGATCATCGCGCTGGCGATTGGAGAAATGCGGCACTGCATTTTCGGCGCTCTTGGGATCGACGAATACATTCGGCTGATTGGCGCCCTTATCGACCGCCGGACAGCCGACCTCCATCAGCCAGAACGGCTTGGATTGGGGAACCCATGCCGTCGGCGTCTCGGATTCGACACCAGCCGGACGATCGTAGTGCGCATTGAGCCACCACGATTTCAGATCCTTGAAGCGAAACACCCATGGCTTACCCGCTCCATCCGTTATCGGAGTGCGGCGCTGAGCTGCTCTGTCGGCATCGCCGGCGTAGTACCAATCATAGCCCTCGCCACCGGCGATATTGGATTTGAGATAACCGAGATCATATATCGACGACACCCCAGCGAGCGCATCGACGTGGTTGTGTCCTTCACGCCAATCGCTCAGCGGCCAATAAAGATCGACGCCGATCGCATCGATCGCATTCGACGCCCACAACGGATCCAGATGAAAGCATACATCGCCGGAACCATCCTGCGGCTGATGCCCGAAGTACTCCGACCAATCCGCCGCGTAGGTGACTTTCGTCTCCGGCCCGAGCACCGATTTTACGTCTTCAGCCAGAGATATGAGAGCCGCGACAAATGGATATTCCGACGCCGCACCACGCACCTGCGTCAGCCCACGCATTTCCGTGCCGATGACAAAGACGTCGACACCACCCGCAGCTTTCGCCAGATGCGCGTGATGCAGAATAAAACGCCGATACGACCATTCATTCGGTCCGCTATATGAAATAGCTCCGCCCGTCACAGCAAAATCGTCGGCCGCAGCGCTCCCGATGAAATCCGAAATCTGATCCGCGGCATCCGCCGTCTTATCCGGACTGCCCTCCCGCCCAGGTGCTGGGTTGACTGTAATCCGCCCACGCCACGGATAGGCCGCCTGCCCCGGATCGCTGTTATACGGATCAGGCAATTCATTTCCCGCCGGAACATCCATCAGGATGAATGGCGTCAGCACCACGGACAGACCGCGCTCCTTCAGATCACGGATCGCAGCAATGACGGTTTGGTCAGACGGCGTGCCACCATACGCCTGCCGCCCTTCATGTTGACTGACCAGATGCGCCTGCGACCGGTTCAGCCCAGCCACACTCCACGTCAGCGGCGTCGTCTTCTTATTCGCGATCTCCACTCCCGGACGGATTTCGCAATGCCCCGCCCGCAGATCCGTTCCGAACCAGCTCGTCACCAGCGACACCGATCCGCAATTCGGCAGCGACGCTTGCAACTGATCGACGGCGACCGTCCAGTCCGTCCCACCCTGCCGCGTGTGGACGTTCTCGGCGACCTGCGCACCGCCGATCTCGCGACGCGTTACCTCCTGCGAACCGTAGACGAACTCACCCGATCCCGGGATCAGCACCACGCCCCGGACGTTGCGATGAAACTCATCGACGGCGCGAAATACCTCGAACGACAATTGCGGCAAGCGGTTTCCGAAGGAAGCCAGCGCCATCCGCTCGAACACGACATAGGCGACACCGCGAAACGCTGGCACGCGATCCGCACCTTCTCGCGCACTGATCAGGCTGTCCGGATCTTGGTCTTCACTGCCGGTATAAAGCCGCCATGTTACGCTGCCGAGATCGAGTTCCTGACTGTCCGCCCATACACGCCCTAGTCCGGTAATCTCGCCTTCGGCCAGCGCCACGGCGAAATTGGCGTAATAGCGATATTCAGTCTGTTTCGCCGATGCGCCAGAACCGACACCCTTCCCGCTGCCGCCCGCCTGCGATGTGACGATCTCTTCCTCGAAGTCCGTCGCCCAAATAATCTGCCCGCCGACGCGCGAACGGCCATAGACGCGCGGGACCGGCGCCCCTCGGTCGAAGCCGTGACTTTGAGATCCGATAACCGCGGACCGGAAAATGTGCGGCTTTGGCCGGAGCCTCCAAATAGCGCCTGGTCGACAAATGACCCTGCCAGAGCACCGATCTGCGAACCGATGGTCGCGCCCGCGATCGTCGCTCCGAACATCGTCAGCCCGGACGGTAGCAGCGCACTGCCAGCGGCAGCACCGGCAGCAGCAAGTGCAAGCGTCGCCATCAGTCCAAAATCTCCGAGAATGAAAACGCCGCTGCCAGATGCCGGCGCCACCACGGCGAGAACGCCATTTCCGAAACCGGACAACGCTCCATCGCGTGCACCATTGTGCTCGGCGTCGTCAGGATCGCGGCATGTTTGGCCGGCAGCGACGGACGCAGCCGGAAGATCAGCACATCGCCCGGCAAAATCTGAGATCGATCCCGCTCAATGAGATGCCGACGCGCGGCGTCGAGCAGTGTTTCGCGTCCGCTCGCCTCGGCCCAATCGCGCGTGTAGGCCGGCGGAAGTTCAGGATCACTTCCATAAAGCTCCCGCCACACACCGCGCACCAGGCCGAGACAATCTGTTCCCACACCGGTCACGCTCGCCTGATGATGATATGGCGTGCCGATCCAACCGCGCGCCAGGCGCACGACGTCCTCGCGCATCGCGTTCATTTAACGGCCGCCCCGCACGTACGATGTCACGAAATCATTTCCGGGCATGTGCGGGAAGCCGCGAAAATTCACGGCATTACCGAACTTTGTCCGACACGTTTCGAGCTGCTTGTCGCAACCCGCCGTTACGGTAACGGTATCCCCTTCAGACATCGCCCGCGCGGGTTCCTGCCACAGCTCTATGCTGACAACCCCGTCGCGGACCGCGTGAGACCGTATCTCAACGGATTGCCCCGCATTTGCTCCCGACGTAAATCGGAGCAGGCCGCGCGTGCACCAGCCATCCGCATGATCTCCAAGGCCGCTCACCTCAAATGCACGAGGAGACAACACAGCCAAAATCTCACCCACCCCGCGATAGGCGCTCTCTTCGAGGTTCACGCCACAGCGCGCATCGCCGAGATCAGCATCGCACGTAAACTGAAAGAGCCGTCCCGTCGGCTGCTGCAGATAATGCGCCATTCCGCGAACCTCCGCGCGAAATGCCGATCCGGAACGGCTGACCTCACCAAGGCTTCCCGCCCTCATCAACACGCGTTGATCCGGCAAACTCCAATTCACGCGAAAAATCTCGACCCGCGCATCGTCATAGAGTCCCGCCGCCAGATCATCTTCATCGAGGCGATCCGAACTGATCGCACTATTGACTTCCAGATTGTCGACGTTCAAGCCAACGCTGTCTTTCATCTCGCTGGCAGTGAATCCGGCCGCTGCCTCGAACGTCATGCCATCGAACGTCACATCGCAGTCGTGATCGGTGAAACCGAACATTGTCCCGTCCCGGCGCGTCAGCCCCCAGCACCAGCACAGCGTCGTCGCGCCACTGTCGAGATGAGTCTGCATCCCCTCGGGAAGCGTTTTCATATGCGCACCTCAACGATGGGAATGTTGGGGATCGCGCCGTGCTGAAAACCCTGCAGGCTGATTTCCAGCTTGTCGGAATCGAAACGCACCGGCACATCGAACACGAAGCCGGCGGTGATCTCGGCACCGCTTTCCGGGACATGCTCGGCATCGAACGTCATGATCCCCGTTGCCGGATCGACAGTGACACCTTCTGTCACCATCGTTCCATCGATCGCGATCCTTACGCTGTCGGCGACCGGCTTGATGATATCTCTCATCCACGGCGCGTGCGCTGAACCGTAAATCTTGCGCAGTCTGAAACTCGCCGTTTCGCCGTCGCCGACACCGATAACCTGATCGGTTGCCGACGTCGTGTGTTGCGGGGGGCACGATTTCCAGTCCGCGTGATCTCGCCAGCGGAATCCATATAGTCGCCCGCGCCGCTCCTCGAAGAACGCAATCACCTCATGCAGATCATCGAGCGACTTCACGCCGTATCCGGCGTTATAGCTGCGGCGCGAGTGCGCCCAGCGGCTATTCCGCTCTTCTCGTCCCGAACCCAGCACGACAACATCCGTGCGCCGCTCCGGACCACCGACTGCGCCGCGCGATATCTCGGTCGGAAATCGGACCTCATGAAAACTCATCGACGCGCTCCGGCGTTAGAGATTGCGCTGACCCATGGCGACGGCGCGCGAAAGCATCGCTGCGATTTGCGTTTCCGAACGTCGAAAGCTCTCCGCATCCGGCGTCGAAACGTTGATCGTCACGGAAACACCGGCACCGCCTTGCGCACGAACGCCCAGCTTTCCGTCGGAGCCGCGTGTCAACGGCATGATCGCCTCCGGTCCCGCTTCGCCGGCCAACCCCATCCGCCCTCCCGCGAGCGGGAACGTCACCGGACTGGCAATCACGCCCCCGGACGCGAACGGCACCGGCAGCGCATTCTGAACCACGCCGCCTTTCGCAAACCCAATGCCTCCGGACAGCAAACCACCGATCAGAGATCCGACACCCTGTTCCAACGGTTTGAACGCAGCCTGCATCGCCATTCGCGACAAGCTCATCGCCAGCGAACGGAACACATCGCCGAGATCCTTCCCGCGAAACGCCACGCCCTGGAACGCGTTGGTCAGGGCATATCCGAACTGCCGCCCGAAACGGGTTGCCTGCGCGAGCTGCTCCTGCAAACCGGAAATGTCCGCCTCGACGGCCACCGTCCATGTTTCATCCGGCTCTTGCATCAGCGCGCGCCTCCACGGCTTGAAAGGTGATCAGGAAAATTTTGCATGAGCTGCGTGAGATCGCTGCGCGCCAGCGGACCACTCGCGGCAGCTCCAGAATATGCGCCCAACGCCGCACTGAGCTCCGTCAGCGTCATGGTCCAGAACGCATCCGGCGACAGCCTGAGCAGGCCGAACCCCGCAGCCATTACGTCTTGCCAGGGAAAGGGGCGGGCGCGCGCCCTCCCTCGCGCGCGATCTCCGCGGCAGCACCGACAGCAGCTCCAACCAGCGCACCAGGTCCACCGAATGTCGCCGATAACAACCTCGCAACGATATCGACAAATCCGAACACGCCGTTGTCTGTTTGCATGGTCCGCACCTGAGTGTCGGCGATTTCATGCCCCGCGCCGCGTAATCCTGCGCCGATAATCCGCACGGCATCCTCCGCGCTCAGCCGTCCCTTCTCGAAACGCTGCGCCAACGCCAGCATGTCTTCATCGCCAAACGCACTCTCCAACTCCGCAAGCGCGCCGAGCGTCAAACACAGCTTCCATTTCTCGCCATTCAGACAGGCTTCGATCTCTCCGCGACGGGCATTCGCCATTGCTTGTTCTTCCCTCAGTCAGCGTCGAAGGTGAGTTCACCGGCTGATTCCAGCGACAGCTCGAAAGAGACTTCGCCATCGTGCCGCCCCGTCAATTCGAAAGCCGCGATCTGGAACGGACCTTGAACGACACCGAAATCCGGCACGATGACCTGCCAATCGCGGATCACACCGTTGAAAAATACCCCGCGGATGATTTCGTCCGACGTCGCATCCTTGAAAATTCCAGCGCCGGTGATACGCGCAGTCTTTGCTCCCGCGCCCGCCAACAACTCCCGCCACTGTCCAGCCGACTCCTGATGTGTGACGTCCACCGGCTCCGCATTGAAGGCCAGCGTACGAGATCGCAAACCCGCGACCGTTTGAAATGCGCCCAATCCGTCCGCATCGATTTTGAGCAAAAGGTCTTTGCCCTTTTGTGCTGCCATGAATGTTCTCGCTTTCCTGAATAAAACCGAAATCAGCTCACGGATTCAGTCACGGCGCGCAGACGCACAATGCCGT
This sequence comes from Pseudomonadota bacterium, assembly GCA_023428365.1. Taxonomy (GTDB): domain Bacteria; phylum Pseudomonadota; class Alphaproteobacteria; order Rhizobiales; family Hyphomicrobiaceae; genus ZC4RG25. The sequence continues at coordinate 9,013 of JAEYYQ010000273.1, forward strand.
GGAAGCACTCGCCATCGCTTTCGCGGCGCGCTTCTGAAAATTCGTGCCGTAGATTGATCAGCCGATGTCCGTCGAGGTCCAAATCCTGATCATGCAACGCCGCGCGCACCGCCCAGATGATCTGCTGCGCCTGGCCGCGCCCCGTAGCTTGCGACCAGATATGCAGCGTGACGACATGCTCATCGCCCGCCTCGTCACCGCTACTCCAATCGCGCGCCGTCATCTGGCCGAACGTCAGATAGGGATAGCTGGCACCGCGCGGGACATGGTCATAGATGCGCGGACCACCGAGCGCTGCGATTACATCTGCATTCGCCGTAAGCGCAGCGTGCACGGCTTTTTGCAATGCCCAGCTGGCTGTCGTCATGTCTCGTTCTCTCTCGCAGACGCCTCATCGTGAGTGCGGTGCTCAGCGGCGCGGATGTCGCGCGATGGCAGGACACGCTGGCGCACAGCCTCACGAATGCGCTCCAGCAATGAACGCGCGATGCGATTTCCTAACCCATCGATGCGAACGGACAGATTCATGGCTGCGCTTCCTCGCACAGACAGCTCAGCCACCGGCCGCGACCATCGATGTCGCGCACCACGCGGATATCCAGCACGCGCGACGCTGCGATAAACCTCATCTCCGGCAACAGATCCGCCCGATATCGAAGCCGCACCTC
>JAEYYQ010000391.1 GCA_023428365.1 Pseudomonadota bacterium
GTGCCCCATCACGCTGGCATTGCCACCATCCGGGGTGGCGAGTGTGGCAAGCATCCGCATCAGCGTGGTCTTGCCCGCGCCGTTCGGCCCGAGGATCGCGAAAATCATACCGCGCGGCACATCCAGATCGATGCCGTCGACAGCCCGCAGTTCTCCGAAGTTCTTGACCAACCCTCGCGCTGATATTGCGAGTGAAGGATCAATTCCGGTTTGCGAAATGTCTTCGACAAGTGCTGAAACCGTCATGTCCATGTCCTCGGAGCCGGTCGTTCGGAACCGCGACCGCGAGATAAAGCAGCTTTGCGACCGTTCAATGTGACAGCGCGGTTGGCTGGCTGGATGTGCTCATGCGCGAAAGATTGCCCAGGCATCGGGCAAAGGGACGCGTTCCTAGCTGAGACACGCCCGATTGTCGAGTCCAAGCCGAAACACGTCGTCGCGATAGCTCGCGCTTTTGGAAGGATGCGAACGCGACAGGGGAAGTACTATCCGCTGACGGGACTGTCTTCAGGTTCGCGGCGCTTGCGAGCGCTTAGACCGGGCGGCACATCCGCCGACGCCCGGACGATGATGTCCGCCGAACACTCGAACGCGGTTTCCCCGCGACATCCGTTGAGGTGCGCAATCATGATCCGCGCTGTGTGTTCGCCGACCTCGACGCCCGACACCTTCACGGTGGTGATAGGAACCGGCAATTCACCCATGAAATCAATATCGTCATAGCCGACGATCGAAAGATCCTGGGGCACACGAATGCCCATGGACTGCGCTTCAAGCAAAGCTCCGACTGCGAGATAGCTGTTGCCGCAGATCACCGCCGTCGGATGTGGTCCTGTTTGCATGATTTCACGGAAAAGCTCACGGCCCTCGGACACCGTCCATAGTCCCTGGACCAGATGTCTGGGATGCACCGCGATGCCATTCTCGGCCAAGGCGTCGAGCATGCCCTGCAGACGTGCGCGCGTGCGCTCATTATCCGCCGTCTGTTGCGCGATAATCCCGAAGCGGTGATGCCCCAACCCGATCAGATAGGACGTCAACCGATGGAGAGCCTGCCGGTTATTCGGCCCGACACAAATACCTTCCGTTTCCGATCCATAGACGAACATGCGAATGATCGGAACAGGATACCGCGCCGTCAGCTCCGACAGTTCCTTGCTGCTGCCGCAGCCGACCAGTGCAAGACCTTCGACGCCGCGTTCCAGCATCGTCCGCACCAACCGTAATTCCTGCTCACGATCGTACTCGGACACCGCAATAAGAAGCGTATATCCGGCTGCTGCGAGTTCGCGTTGCAGCGCCTGGATCGCGCGTGGAAAGTCACCACCATTTGCGAGCGACGGAATGACCGCGCCGATCGTCCGGCTCCGCCGCGTCGCAAGGGTGCGTGCCGCACTATGCGGAACCCAGCCAAGGCGTTCGACGACCGACTGGATTCTTACGCGCAGTTCCTCGGACACCCGCTCCGGACTGTTCATCGCGCGTGAAACCGTTGCCGTCGAAACGCCGGCTATCCGCGCGACGTCCCGCAACACGACAGGCCCTTGTCGGGTTGTCAGGGCGCTTTCCTCCTGAGCACCACGCGTCGCGTTGTGCTTTTTTAGTTTTCGTTTTTGGGTCACGACACTCGTGATGACCGATCGTTGCGCAACCAGTGACAGTTGCTTTTGTCTATCTCTTGAAATTCGCCTCGCGTTTGTCACTGAACGCCTTGATGCCTTCCATGTGATCGCCAGCCGAGAAGCACAGCGTATTCATCTCATTTTCGTACACGAGACCCGCAGGCAGCGAAGCATTCATCGACATTCTGACGGCGGCCTTCACCGACTCGACAGCCACCGGGCTGAAACCGGCCAGTTTCGCGCAGAATGCACGCGTTTCTTCCAGCAACTTGTCGTCATCGACGACAGTCTCAACAAAGCCGATACGCAGGGCCTCTTCTGATCCGATCGGATCGCCGGAAAGAAGCATCTTCATGGCTTGGCCGTAACCGACGAGACGCGGCAGAAGCTGAGAGGCACCGCCGCCACCAACCCATCCGCGCACGACCTCGGGGAAGCCGCAGCGTGCCGAACGCGCCATGAAGCGGATATCAGCCGAAAGCGCCATTTCCGCGCCGCCACCGAGAACCCACCCGTGCAGCGCAGCAATTACCGGCTTGCGAATGTTGCGAACGACAGTCGAATATTCGACGCGATTGCGGAAAGCCCACGCCGACGGATATTCGCCGAGCGCCCGGATGTCGCTGCCGGCACAGAATGCACGATCGCCCGCACCGCGCAGCAGCACGACGCGAACCTCAGGATCGCGATCCACCTGACGACAGATTTCCTCCAGCCGCGCGGACATCGGCGGCGTCATAGCATTGAGCTTTTCGGGCCGATTGAGAACAATCTCGCCGATGTGTCCGTTGCGTTCCAGGACGATGAGGTCCGACATCTTCGATCTCCAAAGGTGCGTCAGAACGTGATCTGACCCGCGAAATGGCATGCTGCGTGCTGTCCCGGCGCGTGCTCGACAAGCGGCGGCACGACGTCCGAACAGATCTGCTTTGCAAACGGACAACGCGTGCGGAAACGGCATCCGGACGGCGGGCTGATCGAGCTTGGCGGCTCTCCGCCGAGTTCGAGATGTTTGCGGCTGCGTTCCACCGCGACGTCGGGGATCGGAACCGCCGACGTCAGGTATCGGGTATAAGGATGCAGCGGTCGCGCAAAGATCGCCTCCGCAGGCGCGATTTCCATCACCTTGCCGAGATAGAGAACGACGACGCGATCGGTAAACTGCCGGACAACCGCGAGGTCGTGAGCAATGAACAGATACGTCAGGCCGAGGCGTTCCTGCAGATCCAGCATCAGATTGAGGATCTGCGCCTGAATGTTCACGTCCAACGCGGAGATCGGCTCGTCGGCGACGATGAAATCCGGCTCGAGGGCCAAGGCGCGCGCGATCGACACGCGCTGGCGCTGACCGCCGGAGAACTGATGCGGGAAACGATGCGCCCAATTCGGATTGAGGCCGACCGTGTTGAGCAGATCCTTAACGCGATCGTTGGTCTCCGATTGGCTGGTCGTCACGCCGTGGAAGCGCAACGGCTCAGCCAGGATCTCGCCGATTGTCATGCGCGGATTGAGCGAAGCAAACGGATCCTGGAACACCATCTGCATCCGGCGGCGGATCGGACGAATCTCATGCGCCGAGGCTTGTGAAATGTCCTTGCCGTCGAAATTGATCTCGCCTGAATTCGGCTGATGGATGCGAACGATCACACGCGCCAGCGTGGATTTTCCGCAGCCGGACTCGCCAACCAGGCCGACCGTCTCTCCGCGCCCAACATCGAAGCTGACATCATCAACTGCGTGAACCACGCGCTGCGGCTGGAAGAAGCCCGTCTTCGGAAGCGGGAAGTGCTTCACGACATTCCGCAAACGCAGAATCGGCTCGCCTTCGATCTTCTTCGCCGGTGCGGGGGCTGGCGCAGCCGCGACGGGATCACTCTGCACTTCCGCGACAGGCTTCACCGTCGAAAACTTCCGCTTGGGCAGCGTCTCACCGGACTGCGTCACCCAGCAGCGCGCTTTCCTCCCGGGCCCGACCTCATCGAGGCCGGGATGCTCGTCACACTTCGCGATCCGGAACGGACAGCGTGGCGCAAAGCGGCACCCCTTCGGAACGTTGAGCAGATCCGGAGGCTGGCCTTCAATGGTGAGAAGCCGCCGATCCGCCGATCCTGCATCGTCGATGCGCGGAACCGCATTGATCAGCGCCCATGTATAGGGATGGCGCGGATCGGACAGCAGATCTTCGGTCGATCCTTCCTCGACCACCTCACCGGCATACATCACAACGGTACGCTGGCACACGCGGGCGATGACGCCGAGATCGTGGCTGATCAGAATAATCGCCGTGCCGTAATCCTCGTTCAGTTCACGCAGCAGCTCGAGAATCTGCGCCTGAATCGTGACGTCCAGCGCGGTCGTCGGCTCGTCGGCAATAAGCAGAGACGGATCGTTGCTCATCCCCAGCGCAATCATCGCGCGCTGCCGCATGCCGCCTGAAAACTGATGCGGATAGCTTTCAACTGCGCGCTCTGGCGCTGTTACGCCCATGCGGCCGAGCAGCGTCACCGCTCGCGTCGCGGCTTGGTCCTTGCTGTATTTGCCATGGACCACCATGGCTTCGCTGAGCTGCTTGGCGATTTTCAGCACGGGATTCAGCGAGGTCATGGAGTCCTGGAACACCATGGCCATCTTGCCGCCGCGCAGCTTCTGGCGCTCTTCCGGAGTGAACTCCAGAATATTTTTGCCATTGAACCGGATTTCACCGCCGACGATACGGGCTGTCGGATCCATCAACTGCATCAGAGACAGCGCGGTGACGCTTTTGCCGGAACCGGATTCGCCGACGATGCCGATCGTTTCACCGGCCCCAACCCTGAAGCTGACGCCGTCGACCGCACGCACTTCACCATCGTCCGTGAAAAAGTGCGTGCGCAGGTCACGGACGTCGAGGATCGGTTCCAGATCGCTGGTTGGGATACGTTTGTCCACGAGTTCGCTCACCGTTGACGCGCCTTGGGATCGAGCCAGTCGCGAACGCCGTCTCCCAGGAAGTTGAAGCCGACGACGACCGTCAAGATCGCCAGTCCAGGAAACACTGCGACCCACCATTGCGCGACGAGCTCACGGCCCTCGGCAACCATCGATCCCCATTCGGCCGTCGGCGGAACGACCCCGAGGCCAAGGAACGACAGTCCGGCGAATGTCAGAATCGCAGTTCCGAGATCAAGCGTGAGCAGCACGATGATCGGACCTACCGAGTTCGGCAGAATATGGCGGAACAGGATGCGCGATGGGGCAAGCCCCAACACTGTCGCTGCCTCCACGTATTCCTGCGAACGCTGCACCATGACGAGACTGTGCGCGAGGCGGGCGAATTTCGGCCACCAGACAACAAGCATGGCGATGATCGTATTCGTGGTTCCGATTCCGAGCGCGGCCGCAATCGCGAGCGCCAGAATAATAGGAGGGAAGCACAGCACCAGGTCGGTCATGCGCATCAACGCTTCTTCGACGCGTCCGCGCGCATATGCAGCTACACCACCAACCACAATGCCGAATACGCCTCCGACAATCACAACGACGAACCCCGCCATCAGCGAGATTTGCGCGCCATAGATCAATCGCGTGAAAACATCGCGGCCGAGCGTATCGGTCCCGAGCCAATGCGAGAGTGACGGTGGCTGAAGCCGATCCGATACATTCACCGAATTGGGATCGTATGGCATCAGCACCGGCGCCAGGATCGCGAGCACGATCCAGAGGACAACAATGAATGCACCGAGAGCTGCGAGCCCATAACGGCGACGCCAGCGCTGCGCCTTGGTCGGAATGGGCGCAATTTTATGACGCGCAGGAACGGAAGTTGTCGTCGTTGTCGTGCTCATCTGACCACCCGCGGATCCAGGAGGGCGTAGCTCAGATCGACCAGCAGATTAACGAGCAGATAGACCAGGGCCACGATCAGGGTGATCCCCATGATCGCCGGCAGATCGAGCGTGACCGCGCTTCGGAATGTGTATCGACCCAGCCCAGGCCAAGAGAAAATCGTCTCCGTCATGACCGCGCCGGCGAGCAGGTTGGCGTAGGCGAGACCACCGAGCGTCACCACCGGGATCAGCGCATTCGGCAACACGTGTCCGATGATCACGCGATAAGAGCTCAGGCCTTTCGCACGCGCGACGCGGACGTAGTCCTGCTGGATACTCTCGAGCATGCTGGCACGTGTGGTGCGGGTGATCAGTCCCAGTGTCGCTGCCGCCAGAACAACCGAGGGAAGAACAAGGTGTGCCGCAGCATCACGAAATGTTTCCCAGTCTCCGGCCAGAGCCGTGTCGATCAGCATCAAACCGGTGACGCGCGGAGGCGGAAACGCGATGGGATCGAGGCGCCCGGGTCCGGGCGCGATTTCCAGACCACCGTAGAAAATCGCAAGAACGACAAACGCCAGCCAGAACGTCGGCGCCGACACGCCGACCAACGAGACGACACGAGCCACGTTGTCAACCCAGCTATCCCGCCAGACCGCGGCGAGAATACCCAGCGGAATACCAATCAAAAGGGCCAGGATGAAGCTAATCGTGGCGAGTTCAAGAGTCGCCGGCGCATACGAGGCGATGTCGTCGAGAACCGGCCGCTGCGAGGCGATCGACATGCCCAGGTCCCCCTGGAAAAGCCCGGTCAGGAAAATCCAGTATCTATGCCACAGCGGCAGATCCAGGCCGTATCTCGCACGCCATTCCGCGACAACAACCGGATTGGAGGCTGCAATATCGCCAAGCTGGGCCAGCACCGGATCGCCCGGCACCATGTTCCCAATCAGGAAGATAACGAGAGTTGAGAGCAGCGCCAGAATGGCGGTCAAGGCCAGGCGCGACACGAGATATCTGAACATCAATCCATTCCCGCCGCTGAATTGCGCCCGTAGGTCGCCTTTTCGATCGCGTGCACCACGCTTGGAAGCATCATCTGCCTGCCCCTCACAACCTGTGAAGCTGCAGGCCGCCATCGACGTCGACGTGCATTCCTGTCGCGAACGGCAATCCGCCAGTCGCCAGCGTCACCGCCGTTTGACCAAGGTCCTCCGGCAAGCCCCATCTGCGCATGGGAACGCCGCCCGTTTCGATGAAGGGGTCATACTTGGCCGTCGCCGGCTTGGTCATATCCGTGCGGATGATGCCAGGGCGAATTTCGAACACGCCGATGCCGGCTTCCCCCAAGCGCACCGCGAAGAGCTTCGTCAGCATCGTCAGCGATGCCTTCGTCATGCAGTAGTCGGCCCGATTGTCGCCGACCATATTCGCGTTGACCGAACTGATCGTCTGGATCGATCTGTAGCGGCCTTCGGCATCGGTTTCGAGATAATGCCGCGCCACCGCCTGCGTCAGAAAAAAGGTGCCGCGCATGTTGATGGCAACAGAGCGATCGAAGCTTTCAGGCGTCAGCTCCAGCATCTCGCCGCGCACGAGCGATGTGACACCGGCGTTATTCACCAGGCACGTCAAATTGCCGAGATCCTGGTTGATCCGCGTGATCAGCGGCACGTGGCTCGATATGTCAGACACGTCGAAGCGATAATAGCGGCAACGTCCTTCAGCGATCATTTCGTCGGCGGCCTGCTCCGGCGCCTCCTCGATGCTCGCCATCGCGACCTTGAAACCTGCCCGCCAGAGCCCCTGGGCAATTCCCAGCCCGATTCCACGGCCAGCCCCTGTGACGAGCGCAACTCCCCGATCTCCCTGCATCTCAAGCCTTCCGACCGCTGCAAAGCGTTGTGATGGAGATTGTAGTTCGATCCATGGTTGGCTGGCTTTCTGAGACATCCGCTAGCGAAATGGCGGCCGCCGCCGCTTGATCGGGACCTCGAAGTTACGAGAACAGACGTCGTTCGTCGTGATCCGCGTATGGCGTGTGAGTGATTAACATCCCAACGCCCAAATCCTAAAAACCGGGGGCACTAAAACCCGCTTGCGATCCCAGCAACCGGTCATACTACAAATGGAGGAACGGCCGGCTTCACTGAGAAAATTGGCCGCCACGCCGATGACGTGGCGGCCAATGTTTCGTTACGTCTTCGGCTTCGCGCCGTCGAGATCGACGATCCAGCCCGCAGCCGTCAGCGGGAATTCGCCGACGTTGTTGCTGACACCGATCTGATAAATCGGCTGGAACAGCACGAACAGATTGGCCTGATCGACCATCGCCTTCTGCCACTCCACCCACGCCTTAGCCTGGGCATCACCGTCCGTCATCTTGGCGATGTCGTACGTCCACTTCTTCACCTCGTCGGATGAATTCCAGCGGCAGCGCTTTGCAACGCGCTGAACGACCGCATCGGCCCAACCGAGGTTCTCGACCGCAGGCGGGTTCCAGTAGGTCAACAGACCACCCTTGAACAACCCCTTGAGGTAGTCGTTGCGCATGTTCAGCTGGTCCTGCGGGCGCAGGTTCGCCTTGATGCCCACCTTTGCGAGGTCCGCCTGGATCTTCAGCGCCAGCGTCTGATAAGGCACGCCGTTGAACGCCGCGTTGCTGAACGCCAACTCAAACTCGAAACCGTCGGGATTGCCGGCTTTCTTCAGCAGTTCCTTCGCCTTATTAGCGTCGAGCTTGAAGCCGATTTCCTGGGCAATTTCCTTGGTCGAGCCACGAACACCAATCGGCAAGAAGTGTGCGGGACGCAACGCTTCGCCGCCGATGAGCGAGTTGATGATGCCATCATAGTCGATCGCATAACCAATGGCCTGGCGGTTCTCTTTCTTGGCCAGAGCCGGATTGACGGCCGCTTCCTCCATGAGAGCCATGTAGCAGAAGTCAGCAGAGACCAGCGGGTCGACGCGCACGTTGGCGTCGGCCTTGGCTTCCTTCACCTGCTCAGGAATGAGATTGAAGGCAGCGTCGATGTTGTTGCGGCGAAGGGCGAGAAGCTGCGCAGCGCCGTCATTGATGTGACGAACGATGACGCGCGCGAATGCAGGCTTTCCGCCCCAATAGTGCTCGTTGCGCGTGAACTGGATCTGCGCGTTGCGCTCCCAGCCCGTGATGACGTAGGCGCCGGTTCCGGCGGAGTTCTTGTCCAACCACTCACGCGCCTTGTCTTCCTTCTGGGCGGCGGCGGTATCCATGCCACCCACCTTCACAATCTGCGCCTTCTCGACCACGACGAACTCCGGAGCGCAAAGCGTCGTCAGCGTTGGGAAGTTGGCTTCCTTGATGAAGATGTCGAGAGCCTTGCCACCTTCGGCAATCTCAACCCTGTCGACATGCGAGATGTAACCCGACGGCTGATCCTTCAGGTTGATCAGACGATCGAACGAAAACTTCCAGTCCTCGGCCGTGACGGGATTTCCGGAAGCAAACTTCACGCCCTCGCGCAGCCAGAAGCGGAACTGCGTGCCACCCGACAGCGTCTCCCACTTGGTTGCGAGGCGCGGCGCGAGATTGATGTATTCGCCAGGCTTCATCGTGCACAGCGTATCGTAGGCGGCCGCCACCATCATCGGGCCGGTATAGGTCGCGATGCGCGCGGGATCTAAGGTAACGATATCGCTAATGTCGAGACCGAGGACCAGCGTGTCCTTCCGCGTCTGCGCCCAAACCGTCTCCGGCAACACCGAGGCAAAACCAGCGGCTCCCGCGCCGCTTACGCCCATCAATTGCAGGGCACGACGCCGACTAATACGCACCATCGAATCAGTCATTCATATTCCTCCCATTGTGCCAAAACGCATGTAAGCGGTTGACACGACCACATGTCCGCTGAGCTCATGCACCGATGACGTTTGCCGCATCGGCTTGTTGTTATTGTTGTTTTAAACTACGCAGCCGTCGATGTAACCGCTTGCTTCACCGCTGTCAATTACAGTGCAATACTGCACCGCAACAAGCCATCGCACTTCAAAGCATGATCACTGCTGCAGCGCAGCAATGCCTCCTCTACTCTACCCCGTAGACGCATCAGCTGCTTACTTAATTTTTTGCAATGTCAACGCGGGGCCATCTCCGAAATACACGCGCTTGTTTGAACTCGAAATTGATAATCAGCGCAATGACGCCATTCATTTGCGGTCTCGTGTTCGGAAATAGAGCCGCTCACTTCGATGCGCGTCGCTTGCAAGTTGCCGCCGCTTTTTTCGACGAGGCTCAACGAAAACGGCGCCATCCCGATCGCGGGGACGGCGCCGTATCGTACACTGAATATGGTCGCGCTTATTCCGCGGCGACGCCTCGAGCTTCCACCGCTTCGACAACCGATGGCGAAAGATAAGCCCCCTGCTTCAAAAGCTCCCGCTGCACGAGACCGACCTCGAGTTCACGCGGTTGCTTTCCGGCATTGGCGGCCAGAGCTCCGGCAATGCCCGCCGCCTGCCCGGTCAACCAGCACTGAGGAACCTCGCGCAGGAAGGTGTGCGAGCTGGCGTCACAGGCGACATGACGGCCCGCGCCCAGCACGCCGTCGAGACCCGATGGGATCAACGACGCGTAAGGGACTGAAATGTTCTTCCACTTCGGCGCCAGCGACGTGGATACGCCAATTTCGTCGTTCCACACCTTGCCTTCGTCCCATTGTCCGCGCGTCACCATCCGCTCGGCCGCAAAGCGTCGGCTGTGACGAACGCCGATCTGCGACGCGCCGATCATCAGATAGGCGTTTTCGAATCCGGGCGCTTCCTCGCGATACGCCTGCAAATGCCCGACAGCGAGCTGACGCGAACGCAGCTCAACCTCGGTCAGATCCTCGACATTGACTGCACTGTAGCCGGACAGGCGCGGCCCCATGAACAATGCAATGTCAGACCGCCAAGAGAAGAACGGCTTTTCGAAAAACTTCATTCTATCGCGCCCGCGCTTCATGAAGTCCGAGAAGCCCTGCTTGTTCGAGCGTCGAAACTCCGTCCAACGCTCCATATCGACGCCGGCCAGCATGAAGGCCGTATTGATGCAGTGATGGACATCCGTCGGGTCGACGTCCGTACTCATCGTAACACCGGAACGCGCGATGAGGTCGGCGTCACCCGTGGTGTCGATCACGACCTTGGCCAGAATGGCTTGGCGACCTTCCTTGCTCTCAAAGATCGCGCCGCGCATGACGTTGCCTTCCACGATCGGCTGCACGGCCCAAGCGTGAAGCACGAGGCGCACCTTGTTCTCGGTCATCATATCCATCGAGAGCGTCTTGAGCGCTTCCGGATCGACCGTTGGGGCCCACGTGACGGTGCCCTGATACGCTGCCGACCGATAGAACCAGTGCTCGACCTCAGCCGGATCCTTGGATCCCCACTGATTGCGCGGCGGTCCCATCACTGCGTTCTTCGGCAACCGATCCAATACGTCGCGTGCGAAGCCCGAAATAACCTGCTGGCCCTGCCAGTCCGTCATCCGATCGATCCAGATCACGAGACC